>DAOTWK010000245.1:0-4530 GCA_034435815.1 Anaerolineae bacterium
GGCGGCCTTCGGCCGCCGCCGCAACTCTTCTCCCTCCTCGGCATCACACGGGTGCCGATCAGACACCTCCAATCTCTAACAGCGCACACCCCGCCGGAGGCCACTCTGCCTCCAGTCGCCCCTCTTCCAGCACCCACCCCGTGCCGCTCAGCAGGTCGGTGACAGCAGAACGAGTCGTCGGCAGGCAAAGGGAGAAGGAACGGGCGCGGTGAACGTCCAGATTGACAACCAGAGCCAATCCTTTATCGCTCCCTTGCCGGATGACGGCCCATACCAAAGGATCAGTGCTTTCCACCAAACGGAAGGTGGCGGGGTCGGGGTCGACGATAAGGTCGGCATAGCGGGCGCGGAGTTCCAACGTGCAGGCAATCCACTCCACCAAATTGGGCTCGTTCTCCCATCCGTAGGCGACCGCGCTGAAGAGAGCCAGCCGCTCTGCCGGATAATCGGGCAATTCCTCACGCGTGAAATCCAGCCCGGTGTTGACCGGAACCGTTTCCGCCAATTCCAGACCGGAATGGCAGAAGGGGATGGCGGGGAGGACACACCCCAGTGCCCAGGCCATCCGGGCCGCCGCCAGGCCCCCCGGACGGGCCGCCGCGCGCGGGGTGTTGTGGCTCTCCGGCCCGGCGAAAAATGGTAGCGGCAGTCCGGTCTCCCCCAGCGGGCGCAGGAGGCCACTCACCAGGTGCTCCGGCCGCCAGACGGCCCACCAGTAGTTGCCGATGATGGCGTTATAGCCCTCTTCCACCAGCCCGTGGTCGTAGGAGAAAGTCTCGTCCCAGAAAGCGAACTCTGGGTGAACTGCGCGGGCGGCCTCCACGATGCGCCCTTTCAGTTCAGGCGGAAGCGCATGGCCCATATCTATCATCGCGCCGTCTATGCCGAACCGTCGGCAATAATAGGGCAGAATCTCCACCATCCGGCGCCAGAGCGGCTCCACCGCGTTTTCCGGCTGAGCCAGCCGGGCATCGTACATCCGAACTGTGTTGTAGGCAATGTAGTTGAAGTCCGGGTGGTCGTAGAGGCGTAGATAGGTGACATCGGTCCAGGGCGGCTGAGGATCATCCGGGGGCCAGTCGGCGAAGGCGCCGGGGATGCGCACACGCGTCCCATCGGGCAGAACGCCGACCCAGCGGGCGCCCTCTTTGTGGACAGACTCCGGCGGCGGAGGCGGGGTGAACATCTGCCGGTAGACCGGATGGGGCGGGATCAGGTCGTTCCGCTCCCCTCGGGCCACTCGTTCTTTAATAACCGCCAATTCCTCGGGGGTGAAAACAGGCGCACCATAAGCATCCTCCCGCAGTTCATCCGGCGCGCGGTCGGGGACATCAGCCCGAATCCAATAGAACCACTCCGGATGTTCAGCGACCCAATCGGCGTCCAGCGAGGCGGTCCGGAAAGCAAACTCCACCACCACCCGCATGCCCAGGTGATGGGCCGCCTCGACGAAAGCGGCGAACTCCTCCTCCGGCTCCAGCCCCAGCGCTGGTTCCACCAACCGGTCATCCAGACAGTAGGGGTTGCGGATAGCGTAGACGGAGCCCAGATTGCCCTTGTGCCCGTCCACACCAACGGCGGTGACCGGCAGCAAGTGAATCGCATTGAATCCCAGCGCTTGCAAGGTGGGGAGTAGAGCAATGGATTTGAGAAACGTACCCGTCTCCCGCCAGCCATCGCCGATGGGTTCCAGAGAGAGATAGCCGTCCCCGTCGTGGTCAAAGGCTGTCGTCGCCCGCACCAGAATGTTATAGGCGACAGCCTGCCGGGACCAGGTTCCGTCCGGCCCCCGCAGAGGTGACGTGGGGGGGTGATGCAGGATTTCCTCCACCCGTTCCAGGTAGAACCGATAGGGGTTGACGACCTGGCGGGTCGGTGAGCCTTCCAGCGTCAACCACAGGCCAGGGACAGCGTAGGGAAAATCGTCCCCTTTACCCAGGGCGACAGCCTGGGCCAGTCGGTCACGAAGAAGAAGCAGAGATTGCATTGACGATGTTCCTCCCGTAGAATCTCAGATGTTGGGCAATTCTCGTACAGGATTATACCCGAAAACTTGCAAAGGGAAAAATGAGCAAGCGGCATAGAGAGCCAGGGCAGGGGCTTGCCCCCGAGGAGAGATCGCTCGTCTCCCGGCAGTCCGGGCCGCGGGCGTGGTTCTTGCCTTCTCAACCAGTTGGAGTATAATGGAATCGCTTCGCCATCCTAACCACAGGCCTGCATGCTTCGTTCGGTGACATTCAATCGCCCCGACGAAACCGGAGCGGGGATATGGAAGGCCACATTTTACTCGTAGAGGGGGAACGAGCCGCCAAGACATCCTGCGCGCCCATTCTGGAAGAATGGGGCTTTCAGATATCTCGGGCGCATACCCGGCGCGCCGCCTGTACGGCGCTGGAAATGACGACTCCGGACCTCTTGGTCATAGACACCCGATGCCTGCGCTTCAATGGGCTCCGGTTCTGCGAAACGCTGAGTGCCAACGAGAATCACATCCCCATCCTGTTGATTGTCCCGGAGGACCAGAAACGGCCCCATTACCCCGGCGTGGTCGTGCTGCGCGGAACTCCCACGACCCGCAAACTGCTCAACCGGGTGAAACGTCTTCTTTCTCCACCAAGCGATCACCTACTGAGAGCCGGAGAGTTAGTTCTGGACCTCCAGCGCCGGGTGGTCATCCGGAGGGGCGAGGAGCACCGCCTGACCCCCCGACAGGCCCGACTGCTGGGAATCTTTATGCGGAATCCTGGACGAGTCCTTACCCGCGCCTTTTTGATGAAAGAAGTCTGGGAGACCGATTATCTGGACGATACCCGCACGCTGGAGGTCCACGTCCACTGGCTGCGGAAGGTGATAGAAGAGGATCCCCGACACCCCCGATATTTAATAACGGTGCGAAAAGTCGGTTACTGCTTCAAGGCTCCTCACTCTTCGGTCGTCTCTCGGCAACCCGATTCTTCCCAGGAGGTGAAAGATTCCCAGACCTGCTGAACCCACCGGCCCCCTCCGTGAACGGGCTGTTCTGGTCGGGGTGGACTGGAAGAGACCAGGCGAGTCGCCCGATGGCGCCTGGCCGGTAGAGGCATCGCTGGAGGAATTGGCCCAACTGGCCCGTACGGCGGGCCTGGAAATAGTGGGAGAGGTCACCCAGCGGCTGGAGCGGCCCAACCCGTCCACATTCATCGGTCCGGGCAAGGTGGAAGAACTGGTGGAGCGGGTGGCCGAAACGGCGGCGAATGTAGTCGTCTTTGACGAAGAACTCTCCCCCCGCCACCAGCGGGAACTGGAGAAGGCGTTGGGTGACGGGGTCAAAGTGCTGGACCGTACAGCGCTGATTCTGGACATCTTCGCCCAGCACGCCCAGACACGCGAGGGTGCGCTGCAGGTGGAACTGGCCCAGTACGAATACCGTCTGCCACGCCTGACCCGGGCCTGGACCCACCTGGCCCGACAGGTTGGCGGGCGGGCCGGCGGCGCGACGGGCGGCGTGGGCGTGCGGGGTCCCGGTGAGACCCAGTTGGAGACCGACCGTCGGGTCATTCGGCGACGCATTGCTCATCTGAAAGCCGAACTGGAGGAGGTGCGGGCTCATCGGAGCCGGTACCGTGCCCGGCGGCGCCGGGAGGGTATCCCGGTCGTCTCTATCGTTGGCTACACCAACGCCGGTAAATCCACCCTCCTGAACGCGCTCTCCGACGCCGGAGTCCTGGTGGAAGACAAACTGTTCGCCACCCTGGACCCGACCACCCGACGGGTGCGGCTGCCCAGCGGAAGGACCGTCCTTTTCACCGACACCGTTGGTTTCATCCAGAAACTTCCCACCCATCTGGTCGCGGCCTTCCGGGCCACTCTGGAGGAGGTGGCGGAATCGGACTTGCTGCTACACGTCCTGGACACCACCCATCCCCAGGCTCGTCGCCAGGCTGAGGCGGTCCTGGAAACCCTGGAGACCATCGGCGCGGCGGGCAAGCCTATGGTTACCGCCTTGAATAAGGTGGACCGTCTGACAGACCGGGAAGAGGTATGGGCACTGGCTTCTGAGTTACCCAACCCGGTGCTGATCTCGGCTCTCCGGGGGGACGGCCTCTCTGACCTCCTGGAGAAAGTGGAAAGCGTTCTGAAGAAAGACCTGGTGCAGGTGGATGTTGTTCTGCCCTTTGACCGGGGCGACCTGCTTCAGTTGGTTCGCGAGCATGGAGTCATAGAATCCCAAACCCCCACCCCGCGCGGGCTGCGGGTGGTCGCTATGGTGCCCCCGCGCCTGGCTGGCCTGCTGGACACGGGCTGAGGCCCCCTGTGCACCGCCTTGGGACATACCCCAATGCCACCCCGTTTGACAAGTTGTCGCATCGGAGTATAATATTAGTCGCCAGCCCCGGTGGCGGAATAGGCATACGCAGCAGGTTGAGGGCCTGTGCCCGACAGGGCGTGGAGGTTCGAGTCCTCTCCGGGGCAACCCAATCGCCGTGACTTGGATGAGGGTCGCGGCGATTTTTATTCCCGAGGTAGTTTGTGTTGCGGCGGCTCTGCCGC
>DAOTWK010000246.1:0-18838 GCA_034435815.1 Anaerolineae bacterium
GGCTGTTGGATAGCACCCTCAGTGCGATCCTCCCGGCATTTTACCTTCGACGGGGCCGACGGGATTTGAACCCGCGGTCTCCGGCTTGACAGGCCGGTGTGTTGAACCAGGCTACACCACGGCCCCCAAACGGGGCTTATCATACCACAATCCGCCATTTTCGTCAAGCGCAGGGCAGAGAGGAGCGAGGTTTTCAGCAAAGGCCGAAGCCACCGCTGCAAACCCCTCTTCGTTGTCTCTGCAAGGAGTTTGCCTTACCCGGATGAGGGCCCAATTTGCCAGAGGCGGACCCCGTTCTCCATAGCGGAAATTACTTCTCCCCGCAACTCCAGAACCTCCAGATGCCCGATCACCTCGGAGACCGCCAGGAAGCGATTGACGGGGTCCAGGTGGGGGAACAGGGAGAGGGTCAGGTCATAGGCGGTGCGCGCACCGTTCTGAAGAAGTTTCGCAATCTGGCGAGCGCGCTCATTGTGAAACGCCAGCCGACGGGCGACCAGGTCGCGCACATCGGGGATAAAAGGACCGTGGCCAGGCAGGGCCAGTTCTATCGGTAACTCCGCCACTCGCTGTAACTGGCTCATATACTCCGCCAGCCGTCGTGGTCGCTCCCTGTCTTCCTGTTCTGGAGGCTCTACAATCGGATTGGAGGAGATGTCCCGCAGGAGATGGTCGCTGGAGATCAGCAACTGCTGCTGAGGTTGGTAGAGGCAGATTAATCCCCCGGAGTGGCCGGGCGTATGCAGAACCTGCCATTCCGCATCCCCCAGTTGGAGGGTGTCCCCGTCCTCCAGCGCGCCCGTGGGGCGAACTGGCATCATATACCGGCTCATCCCGCGCCGCAGCCGGTCCATCTGAACAATCTGGTCCGGCGGCATCCCCGCTTCCTGCATCAGCGCGGCGTAGAAAGCCAGCCGCCGTTCCCGCTCTTCAGCATAGCCGGCCAGCAGTGAGAAATTTGCCGGATGAGAGAACACCTCTATGCCCGATTCTTCCGCCAGTTCCCCTGCCAAGCCGCAGTGGTCGCTATGGGCGTGGGTGAGGATGATGCGCCTCACATCCGATAGCCCATACCCGCGCTCGGCCAGTTTTTCCCGCAATGCCTTCTGCGCTGGCTCAAAGCGCGGCCCTACATCAATAAGAGTCAGGCCGTCATCCCCTTTGGCCAGATAGACGTTGACCGGCCCCACTGGGAAGGGGGTCGGGATGGTGAGAATGTCCAGATATTCTGGTAAAATGATGCCTGGGCGCATCTTGGCAGATGGTCAGGTCTGTCGGTTACAGGATAAAGGTCAGATACAGGGTGACCAGGGCTGGGGCCGGTGCTCTTTCGCACCAACATAGAAGATTGGCTTTTACCAGGTTGCCTCCGGGAAGGTGCAGACCCCGGCGTGAATGCCGACCCGTTTGTACATCCGGATGCCGGCAAACGGTTCGCCCAAAATGCCGTCGTAAATAGCCCAACTGCGCCCCCGCACGCTGGCCTCCATTCCCGGCTGCCGGAACGGAGTAGAACCGTCCAGCCGGGCAGAGAGCAGGCCGCCCCGGCCGAACTCCTGGTGAATCCACTCCATTCGGCCCTGCCCCATCGTATACGCGAACCCGCAGCGCTCAAACAGGATGGCCGCGTGGTAAAAGAGCGGCTGGGCCTGAAAGCGGTCGTACCCCAGACGGGCGACAAATTCCTCAAAGCGCGGGATGAGCCGTCGGGTCAGGCGGCCTCCCTGCCGCACTTGCCCCGGGGCCAGCCCGGCCTCCATAGCCCGGACCTCCTCCGGGATGTTGCGCCCGTCTGTCCCGAAGTTGGTGGGCCGACCGTCCGGCATCCGGTCCACGTTGAACCGCTCCGAGGTTGGGTCGTTGATGGAGAAGAAGAGGACTTCCAGTTGATTGTGAAGGGTCTCTGCCAGTTCCAGGTAGAGGACCGGGTCAGGGGCATCCCACTGATGGCGCAGGGCGATAGTGACCGAACTGGTCCCCGGCTCGCAAATGCATTCCCACAAAGGTCGTCCCTGGGAGTCGGTCAGCGAGAAGGGAATCCCGAACTGGAGCAGTGCCTCCGGCGGGATAAGCAGTTTGTAAATGGCCTCCTTCTGGGGACGGGGGAGGTTATTGATCTGACGGATGGAGACCATTTGTTGTCCGTCCACGACAAAGGGTTGTGCCTTCATCATCGGATCCGTCCTTTCCACTCCCGCCGGATTTCCCGCTCCAGGTCTCTCCGGGCGATCGCTTCCCGTTTATCGTACTTGCGCTTGCCCCGGGCCAGGGCGATTTCCACTTTGGCCCGCCCTTCTTTCAGATACATCCTGAGCGGCACGACGGTGTATCCCTTCTCCCGCATCCGGCCGATGATGCGGTTGATTTCCCGTCGGTGGAGGAGCAACTTGCGTGGGCGGAGGGGGTCGTGGTTGAGCCGACCGGCTGGTTCGTAGCGCGCAATGTGGACGTTGACCAGCCAGAGTTCGCCGTCCCGTTCTTGCACGTACCCTTCCTGCAGACTGACCTGAGAGGCCCGGACGGACTTGATCTCAGTCCCGGTCAACACAATCCCTGCTTCGTACCGTTCTTCTATCTGGTACTCGTGGGTGGCTTTTCGGTTGGTCGCTACGACTTTAATGCCGGTCATATCCGTTGGGTTGTTTTTCTGGCAGCGGCGAAGTCGTTACCAGAAAAACGGTTTATTTTCCTGTCAGCAGATATTCCACCGCCCGGTCCAGTTGGGGGTCCTTGTCCGGTCCGGCGTCCTCGGGCCAGGGTACTTCAATATCCGGCGTCAGGCCTTGCCCGCTGATGGCCCGATCGTTGGGCGTGAACCAGTGAGCAATGGTCACCCGCAATTCGGAGCCATCGCGGAGCCGATAGGGACGCTGAACCGAACCCTTACCCACCGTTGGCTCGCCGATCAGAATTCCCCGTCCCCGGTCCTGAATCGCCCCAGCGACGATTTCCGAAGCGGATGCGCTTCCTCCATTGACCAGAACGACCAGCGGAATGGACTCTGCCGGGCCCCCATCGCGGGAGCGGAAAACTTCCTCTCCCTCTTTCGTGCGCTCTACCAGGATGACACCCCGGTCCAGAAACAGGTCGGCCACCTCCAGAGCCTGGTCCAGCCAGCCACCGGGGTTGTTCCGCAGGTCCAGAATCAGCCCTTTGGGGTTACGGGCCAGCAGGTCTGCGAGAGCGTTTCTCATCTGTCGGCTGGCGGTGGCGCTGAAATCCGTCAGTTGGATGTAGGCGATGTTGCCTTCCAGCATCTTCGCCTCCACCAGCGGGATTTCAATGCGCGCGCGGACTATGGTGACCTCAAAGGTTTCTTCCTCTCCCGGACGCTCAATCAGGAGGGTAACGGGGGTGCCGGCCGGTCCTCGGATCAGCGCGATGGCCTCGTAAATGCCGTAGCCGATAATGGACTCGCCGTTCACTGCCAGAACCCGGTCGCCGCTCCGGAGGCCCGCCTCTTCGGCCGGGGTGCCGGGGATAATGCCGGCAATCTCCAGTTTCCCGTCATCTCGCATCCGGACGTAGGCGCCGATTCCCTGGAACTCCCCACTGGCATCCTCATTGATGATGGCCGCAATCCGGGGTTCAATGAACGATGTGTACTCGTCCCCCAATGTCTGGAGGCTTCCCCGGATTGCGCCATAAACGATGGTCTGGATGTCCGGTATATCGCCATAATAGGCCTCCCGGACAATGTCCCAGACGTCCCAGAACAGTTGGAGTGCTTCCTCCTCGGTCTGGAGAGGGGCCGGAGTGGGAGTCGGCATCAGGGTAATGGGTAGCGAAATCGTTCCCTGGTTAACGAGATTCGCGGTGCTGAAACCAGCCAGGAAGGCGGCCCCGGCCGTGCAGGCCAGAACCAGAAGAGCCATAACTCCAACCAGCCAGATTGTCCTCCGTTGACTCATTCGTTATCACCTCAGATAGGATGGGTCAAGAAGAAATATATCACTGAATCCGGATTTTGGGAAGGGAGCAAAGATATGAGGTGTGTGTTGAGTCTCACCCGCTGCCGCTGCGCGGCGCGGGGAGGGGGATAAATGGGGTTTGGGAGCGGCGGCTGCAGGCCGCCGCTCCTAAACCCCTCCCTTTCTCCCCCATTCCTTCCCGCTTTGGGAAGAGAGGGGGCTGGGGGAGGTAAAGAGGGGTCAACGCGCCATCCGAAAGAGGCATAGCCCGGTACAATTTTTGAGACTTTCACGCGGTACGATTTTACAGGACTCACAAAGTTCGTATATTGCATATTCAGTTTACTTGACATCTACGGTGCCTTATGATATGATAAAAGCGCTTCCACCCGTTCCCGGTTTGCCGGAAGGAGGATTTTCATGAAAAGTGTCCGTTCTCTGCTTTCCCCTCTGCTGGGCCTGCTTGTGATTCTTTTGCTGCTGGCGGGGTGTTACATGCCCGCGGCCCCTGATGTGACCCCGACTCCCTCCCAGCAGGAGGTGGAAGATGCCTGGATGGCGACATTGGCTGCTCAGGCGGCCCAGACAAATTTGACCATAACGGCAATGGCAGCGACCCCACCAGCACTCACGGAGACTCCCACACCGCTCCCTCCGTTGCCCGCGGAAACGCCCCCGTCGCCCATACTTACACCCACTGAGGTCCCTACGGTGCTGCCGATATTGACACCCCCTTCCCCAGTGGTGCCATCGCCGACCAGTGAGACGGTGGTGGCTCCTGCTGGTGCCGAGAGAACCCATGTCGTCCAGCGGGGAGAGTGGCTCCTGCAGATTGCCCGGCAATACGGCGTGGACTGGCGAGAACTGGCTGCCTACAATAACATCGTGAACCCCAATCGCCTCTATCCCGGCCAGGTTTTGCGTATCCCAGGGACAGGAGGTCAGCCGCCTGCCGAGAGGGAAATCTCGTACACTGTCCAGCCGGGGGATAACCTCTTCCGTATCGCCCTGCGGTATAACCTGAATTATCTCTATCTGGCGTCCTACAACAACATTGCGAACCCCCACCAGATCCGGGTAGGGCAGGTTATCCGGATTCCGGTGACTCCTTAAGAATAATATTGAGTCTCGCATATTAATTAAAAGGAACTAAGTAGCCCACCGTTCCCCCTGAAGGGAGTTAAAAGGGAAAAATGGGTTTTTTGCGGCGGCGAAGCCGCCGCAAAAAACCCCATCTCTTCCCCTTTCGTAACACAGAAGCACATGAGAGTTCCTCTCAATGCGAAACTCAATAATACGGGCCCGAACGTCTTCTGGGCGGTGGGGAAGCCGCTGCCCAGAGACGAAATTTCCATCCCTGTAGAGGAGGTGAGACGGACCCAACCGGAGAGACAATCATTCCCACTTTCTATGTCCAGGCCCAAATCCATATCCCCAGCAAGGAGGTAGATAACATGGAGGAGATCAAGCGACCGTGGCTGAAGAAGTACGACCCCGGCGTCCCACCCCACATTGATTACCCCGAAGTCCCCCTCTATCATTTTTTGGAAGATGCCGCGCGCCGTTTCCCTGACCATCTGGCCATCATCTTCAAGGGCGGGAAACTCACCTACCGGCAACTGAACGAGTTGGCCGACCGCATGGCGGCGGCGCTGGCGAAGATGGGGGTGCAGAAGGGCGACCGGGTCGCCATTCTGATGGCAAACTGTCCTCAGTTCGTCATTTCCTATTTTGGTATCCTGAAAGTGGGTGGCATCGTTGTGGCCTGCAACCCCCTCTACGCGCCGCCGGAATTGGAGCACCAGTTGAACGACTGCGGGGCAGAGGTCATCATCGTGATGAGCCGTTTCTATCCCGTGGTCAAAAAGGTGCAACCCAACACCCGGGTCCGGCAGGTCATCGTTACCAACATCAAAGAGTACTTCCCTCCCCATATCCGGCTCCTCTTCACCCTGGCAATGGAGAAGAAATCGGGGGACCGGGTGACCCTGGCGGCGGGCGACCACTGGTTGCACGACCTCTTGAAGGCCCACTCTCCCGCTGAACGCCCGAAGGTGGCGATCAATCCCAAAGAGGATGTAGCCATCTTCCAGTATACCGGCGGTACCACGGGCATTTCCAAAGGGGCGATGGCGACCCACTTCAACCTGGTCGCCAACTCGCTGCAGATCAAGTCTTGGTTGCCGGGAGTACAGGACGCCGAACTGACTGTCCTGACGGCCCTGCCCCTCTTCCACGTTTACGGGATGGTGGCGGCGATGTGCTTCTCCATTGCGGCTTGCGCCACCCAGATTATTGTCCCCAACCCCCGGGATATTGGCGACATCCTGGAGACCATCAACAAATATCAGCCCAGCATCTTCCCCGGCGTGCCGACGATGTACAACGCCATCAACAATCACCCGAAGGTGCTGGAGGGGAAGGTCAACATCCGCTCCATCCGGGCCTGCATCAGTGGCTCCGCTCCGCTCTTGCGGGAGACGCAGACCCGCTTTGAGCAGTTGACGGGCGGCAATTTGCGGGAAGGGTACGGTCTGAGCGAGGCCCCGACGGCTTCCCACTGCAACCCGATGCTGGGCGAGAACCGGGAGGGGAGCATCGGTCTGCCACTGCCGGATGTGGACGCCGCCATTGTGGACCTGGATACCGGCACCCGCTTCCTGGGTCCGGGCGAGGAGGGCGAGTTGGTCCTGCGCGGCCCTCAGGTCTTCAAGGGCTACTGGCAGATGCCCACGGAGACGGCCAACGCCCTCCGCCAACTCCCCGACGGCCAAGTCTGGCTTTTCACCGGCGACATTGCCAAGATGGACGAGGACGGCTATTTCTACATCGTGGACCGCAAGAAAGATATGATTATCTGCGGCGGTTACAACGTCTACCCGCGCGAGGTGGAGGAGGTCCTGAAGCAGCACCCCAAGATTCTGGAGGTCGCTGTGGCGGGCATCCCCGATCCATACCGAGGGGAGACGGTGAAGGCCTGGGTCGTCCTCAAGCCAGGGGAGACGGCTACCGAAGAAGAGATTATTGAGTGGTCCAAGGAGCGGCTGGCAAAGTATAAGTACCCCCGCTACGTGGAGTTCCGCTCCGAACTGCCCAAGACCTTCGTCGGCAAGACGCTGCGGCGGATGCTGGTAGCGGAGGAGCGGGCCAAGATGGTGGGTCAGGCGCCACCGCCTCCGCCGGAGGGCGAGTAGGAAACGGCAGGGTGGGGGAGGCGGCGGCAGAGCCGCTTCCCCCCTTATTTATCATAGCAGAGGCTGCCGATGACCGGGCGTCGTCTCATTGCGATTATCTTTATTTTCGCCTGTACCTCCATCGCCTGGGCCATTCTGGGCGGAAGCATCTCCGCGCGCACCTACCTTGGCTACGATGCGCTGAGCCGAGAGGTGGCGGAACTCTGGGGCGCGCCGCATATCCAGATGGCGCCCACCGTCTCTCTGGCCGTGCCCGAGCGCTCCCCGATGACCGGCGAGTTGGAGTCCAGCCACATCCGGGTGGATTTCCATCTCCAGCATCGGCGGAAGGGGCTCCTCTGGTATGCTACCTATGCGGTGGCGTTTGACGGGACATATACCTTCCGGAATCCGACCAGCAGTCCGGTCACGGCGACGGTCACCTTCCAGTTCCCCTCCTCCAGCGCCATCTACGATGATTTTGTCTTTCGGGTCCGGGATGTAGACGCGCCGTTGGTGGTGGGCGAAAAGGGAGCCCTGAGCGCCAGCGTCGTCCTGGCACCCGGTGAGGTCGCCGACATCCGTCTGGCGTACCGCTCCCGGGGGCTGGACGAGTGGCGCTACGACTTTGGCCCCGGAGTGGTCGCCATCCGCAACTTCACCCTGATCGCCAACACCGATTTCGACGATTTCAACTTTCCGGAGAGCACTGTCTCTCCCACTACGAAAACCCTCGTCCCCCAGGGCTGGCAGTTGGAGTGGAAATTCTCCAACCTGCTCTCGGATTTTGACATCGGGATAGAGATGCCGCGTAGGATCAATCCTGGCCCGATGGCCAGCCGGATGAGTTTCTTCGCTCCCGTCTCTCTGCTGTTCTTCTTCACCGTGCTGGTGGTCATCGGCGCTGTGCGTGGCATCAACCTGCATCCGATGCACTATTTCTTCTTGGCGGCGGGCTTTTTTGCCTTCCATCTGCTCTTTGCCTATCTGGTGGACCACATCTTGCTGGAGTGGGCGTTTGGGATTTCCTCCCTGGTCTCTATGGCTCTGGTGGTCACGTATCTGGCCCGGGCGGTCAACTGGCGGTTCGCCCTCTGGCCAGCGGGCGGTTCCCAGTTCATTTTTCTGATCCTCTTTTCCTTCGCCTTTTTCTTTGAGGGGTATACAGGTCTGGTGGTGACCATCGGGGCCATCATTACGCTGGCGGTGTTGATGCAGGTGACGGCGAAGGTGGATTGGGCGGAGGTCTTCCGGAAGACACCGCAAGAGCCGGAAGAGAAATAGCCATATGGCAGGAGGAGGAAAAAGTGGGAGTTCTGCGCGACCTGGCTCTGATCCTGCTGGCGCTGGAGGCCGCCCTGGGCGCTTTGGTAGGGGTGGCCTTGGGCGCGGCGGTAAACTATGGCCTTTACCGCTCCCGCTGGTGGCGGGTCCTCCCCCGCTGGCTCCTGCAGGCGCGCCGGTACCTGGTGCTGGGGCAGCATGGAGTGGATCGGGTATGCCGTCGGGTCGCAACGCCCATCTTCAACCTCTCCATGGCCTGCGCCGCGCTCTCCGGGATGCTGGCCCGCCGCAAAAGTTGACATGATGCAGGGATAGGGGTTGGGCGGCGGCCACAGGCTGCTGCAAAACCCTGTCTTTACCGATGCAAATTTGTGGAATTGGGAGGTGAACGTGAATCTACGAACCCGCGTTCTGCTATTGGGCGGCATCATCGGCGCTCTTCTGGGTGTCGGTGTGGCCTATCTCTATCTGCGCTCTGCTTCCATCCAGGTGGACGAATCGGGAAAAGAGCACCTTCCTGCTATTCCCCCCAGCGAGGCCTTGCGGGTCGGCCTGGGCATTCTGACGGCTATCCGACAGATTATCGGTCTGGGTAATCCTGTTGGAAAATAGCATGGGTTTGCGGATGCCCGGCGTTTTGATTGCGCCCGGTGTCTGACCCGCGTGAACCGGTATGTCCCCTCGTCGGACCATTGCTATCCTCCGCAAGGAATTCCGCCACATCTTCCGGGACCTCCGGCTGTTCTTTCTGGTCACCGTATCCCCGGCATTCCTCTTGCTCCTGCTGGCCAACCTCTTCGTGCTGGATGTCCAACAGGTAGAGATTGCGGTGTGGGACCTGGACCGGAGCGTGCTCTCCCGCCGGACGATCGCTGTCCTGACCGCTGATGGGGAGTTCCGGGTGCAGGCGTGGGTCAATTCGTACCCCGAACTGGAACAATTGCTACGGGCGGGGCGGGTGGACTGCGGGTTGGTGATTCCTGGTGGCTTCGCCCGGCAACTGGAAGCGGGAGGGCCCGCGCCAGTGGAGGCGGTGGTGGACGGGAGCGACCCTATCGCCGCCATCCAGGCCGTCTTCTCCCTCAGCCAGCGGGTATCGGCCTTCGCGTCGGAAAGGAGGGGGGCTGAGGCCCCCGCGTCGGTCCTCATAGACGTCCGCTCCGAGGCCCGCTACAATCCGGCGCTGAAGTCGCTGATCGGCATGGTGCCAGGGCTGGCGGCGATTGTCCTCTGCATGCCGGCCCTGGCCCTCGCCCTGGCGCTGACGCGGGAGAAGGAGGTCGGCTCCTTTGAAAGTCTCATTGCCACGCCGGTGCGAGGGGCGGAGTACCTGCTGGGCAAACTGGGGGCATATCTGGCCTGCGGGATACTGGGGGTCCTGCCGGTCTGGCTGGTTGCTGTCCTCTACTTCCGCGTCCCTTTCCGGGGCGACTTTTCTCTCTACCTGGCCCTGAGCGCGGTCTATTTCCTGGCCGAAATGGGTTTCAGCCTCATTATCGCCAACTTTGTCCGCAACCAGCAAACGGCGATGCTGCTGGTGCTGACGGTCTTCTTTGTCCCCAGTTTCTTCATTGCTGGACTGATTCTGCCGGTGGATACGCACAATGTCCTCTCCACGCTGGTATCCTACGCGTTGCCGACGACCCACTTTATTGCTATCAGCCGGGGGATATTTCTGAAGAGCGTGGGGCCGGCCCCCTTGCGGATGCACATCCTGCTCCTTCTGGGGATGGGGGTGGGGGGCCTGCTCCTCAGCCTGCTCCTGTTCCGGAAGCGGTTGGGATAGAAGGCCCGGAGGAATGGGGTTTTCTGACCGGCAGGAATGCGCCTCGCGCAGGGGCATTCGCTATGACAGCCCGAATCGGGAATCTGGTCTGGAAAGAACTGCTGCAACTGGCCCGGGATTGGCTGCTGACAACTTTTCTGTTCCTCCTCCCGATGCTCCAGTTGGTCCTGCTGGCGCGGGCCACCGGACGGGGGATTAAGGAGCAGCCGCTGGTCGTGCTGGACCTGGACCGCTCCGCCGTCAGCCGGGAACTGGTCCTCCGGATGGACAGTCGGGAGGAACTGGCGCTCTGGCAGTTTGTGGAGGACGAGGGCGCGCTGGACGCCGCGCTGGAACAGGGGACGGCCCGAGTGGCCGTCATCTTCCCCTCGGGCTTCGCCGCCGCCCTCTCCGACCCGACGCAGACGGCCACGGTGCGGGTGGTAGTGGACGGGTCCAGCGACACCGTTGCGGGCATCGTACAGGGCGCGGTGGAGACGGTCTTTGCTGACTACACCCGGCAACATCTGGCGGTGAAGGGCCTTCGTACCGATCCGCCTGTAGACCTGCGCGTGGTCACCTACTACAACCCCACCTACGACGTCCGGCAGTTCACAATTCCGGCCCAGGTCGGCTTTATCACTTACCAGATTACCCTGATCATCGCCTCCTTAGGGCTGGCGCGAGAGCGGGAACTGGGCACCCTGGAGGCGCTTATCGTCACCCCCCTGAGCCGGACCGAAATCGTTCTGGGGAAAGCTATTCCGGCGTTTCTGATCGGACTGGTCAATTTCCTGTTCCTGGTCGCCATTGCCCGCTTCGGCTTCCATGTGCCGATACGGGGCTCCTTCCTGCTCCTCCTGGCGCTGACGGTGCCGTTCCTGCTGGCGGAGATTGGCTGGGGGGTTATTATCTCCTCCATCTCCCGCACCCAGCAGCAGGCCATCCTGTTTGTGTTCATCATGGCGATGATAGACCTCACCTTCTCCGGCTATCTGGTACCGGTGAAGAACCTGTCCCCCGCGCTGGGCCTGATTGCCCGGGTGGTGCCGATGTATCATTACCTGACGGTCATCCGGGCGGTGATGTTAAAAGGCGCAGGGCCGGGCGACCTGGGGCTCCATGGGCTGGCCCTGGCCCTTCTGGCGGCGGTCATCCTGTTCGGGGCCGTCCGTCGGGTAAGCCGGCGTCTGGACTGAACGGTGGTTGTGGGGTATAATTGCGGTAGCACAACTGTGAGCAATTGTCCTACGCCTGTGGATAAGGAGGTAGGAAATGGTGACCCGATGGCTGGAACGGAGCCTGCTCTTGGGCCTGGGACTGTTCACCGTCACCCGCGAAAAAGTCGTCCAGTTCGTGGATAAACTGGTGGAGGAGGGTGAGGTCCGCGCCGAAGAGGCCCCCAAAGTGGTGGAGCGACTGATCACCCGGGGGGAGGAGGAGCGGGAAGCCCTGCGCAAACTGATCCGAGAAGAGATGACTCGCTGGGCTCCCCCCTCTCGCCAAGACGTGGAGGACCTGAAGCGAAAAGTGGACGAACTATCCGCGCGGGTGGAGGAACTCTCCCGGGCTCAGGGGCCGAAGACGGAGCAAGAATCCGCCGGACAGGATTAGGCCCGTGCTTCCGAAACTCCCGGCCTTCCCCGCATTTTGGCGGCGAAAGCCGCGAAAAATTGGCCTGGCGCTCAGCGGCGGGGGCGTGCGCGGACTGGCCCACATCGGCGTGCTGAAGGTGCTGGATGAGGCCGGCATCCCTGTCCACGCTGTCGCTGGGACCAGCGCCGGGGGCCTCATCGGTGCCCTCTACGCAGCCGGCATCTCCCCGCAGCAGATGGAAGAGGAGGCCCTGCGGATGGCCTCCCCCCGCCGCCTGCTCCCGTTCTTCAACCGGGCCCTCCCCTTTCGCGGCATCCTCTCCGCCCAGAAGGTGACCGAATACCTGGAATCCTTCCTGGATGACCTCACGTTTGACCAACTGCGCATTCCCCTGGCAGTTGTTGCGGTGGACCTGAACAGCGGGCAGAAGGTAGTGCTGAACGAAGGCCGCGTGGTGGATGCCGTCCGGGCGACGACGGCCCTCCCGGGGCTCCTCAGCCCGGTCCAGCGGGAAGGACAACTGCTGGTGGACGGGGGTCTTCTGGATAATCTCCCCGCCGACGTGGTGCGCCGGATGGGCACGGAGCGCGTCGTCGCGGTGGACATCTCAACCGATGAGACCTCTCTGGTTTCCCTGACGGAGGAACTGAAGCGTCGCCCCTTCGTTCCCGATAGTCTAGCGGAGATGGCGGACATCCTCTGGCGCTCGCTGGCGGTGATGATGCGGGACGTGAACCGGCGGAGCCTGGAGGAGGCTCGCCCGGACCTGCTGATCCGTCCTGCTATCCCTGTGGGCGTCACCGTCCTCACCGGCCTGACCCGCGCGGCGGAGGTCATTGCGGCAGGGGAGGAAGCCGCCCGCGCCGCCCTTCCCCGGCTGAAGGAATTGCTGTAGGACAACGGTGGGCTGTGGTTCTGCGGTTGCCCCCAGCGGTGAGTTGAAATGTCCATCCTGCCGATTCGGGGCGTGCGCCACCTGCGGCGTTTCCAGCAGATCACCCAGGTCCTGGTCCGGTACGGCTTTGGAGAACTGGTGGACCTGCTGGGAGCGACGCCCCTTTTCCCCATGGTCCGCATCCTGCGCCGGCAGCCGGTCCTCGGCCCGCCTCAGCGGCTGCGGATGGCGTTGGAGGAACTGGGCCCCACCTTTGTCAAACTGGGACAGGTGCTGAGCACCCGCCCCGACCTCCTCCCGCCCGCCTACATCGCTGAACTATCTAAACTCCAGGATACGGTCCCCCCGGCGCCCTGGGAATCCGTGCGCGCCCAACTGGAGGCCGAACTGGGCGCGCCGGTGGAGAAGATTTTCGCCACCTTGGACCCCGAACCCCTTGCCGCCGCGTCGCTGGCCCAGGTGCACGCGGCCACCCTCCCCGATGGGTCAGAGGTCGTCGTCAAAATCCAGCGCCCCAATATAGAAGCGACGGTCAACGTGGACCTGGACATTCTGGCGGACGCGGCGCGCCTTCTGCAAACGCGTACTCCTTTGGGAGAACTCTACGACCTGCCGGGCGTCGTGGAGGAGTTCGCCGCCACCCTGCGGGCGGAACTGGATTTCTACCGGGAAGGGCACAACGCCGACCGGTTCCGGGCCAATTTCGCCGACGAACCGTACCTCTACATCCCGAAGGTATACTGGGACTACACCACCCGCCGGGTGCTGGTGATGGAGCGGATTCGCGGCATCAAGATAGACGACATCGCCGCGCTGGACGCGGCCGGATATGACCGCTACCGCATCGGCCTCCACGCGGCCCGGATGGTCATCAAAGAGGTCCTGGAGGATGGTTTCTTTCACGCCGACCCCCATCCGGGCAACTTCTTCGTCATGCCCGGAGAGGTCATCGGGGCGATGGATTTCGGGATGGTGGGCTACCTCAGCCGCCGCACGCGCACCGACCTGATTCGCCTCTACGTGGCCGCCATCCAACTGGACGAGGAAGTGGTGGTGGACCAGTTGGTCCGCATGGGAGTGGTGAGCGAATTGGTGGACCGGATTGGCCTTCAGCACGACATTGGGCGCCTGTTGCGCAAGTACGCCGGCCTGCCGCTGAAAGCCATCCGGGCGCGGGATGTGATGGATGAGGCGATGCCCATCGCCTTCCGCCATCACCTGCGTCTCCCCTCCGAACTCTGGCTTCTGGGCAAGACGCTGGCGATGATGGAGGGGGTGGGGCTGAAACTGGTGCCGGACTTTGATATGTTCGCCGTCTCCCGGCCCTACGTGCAACGGTTTATGCGGGAGATGGCCTTGCCCCGCGCCTGGATGCCCTCGCTGATTCGTGGGGTGGGGGACTGGGCCCAGTTGCTGAATATGCTCCCCCGGACCGGCATACAGTTGCTGACCCGGGCGGAGCGGGGGGAATTAGAAATCAGTCTGCGGCATCAGGAGTTGGGGCGGGCGCTGGTCTATCTGGACCGGCTGGTGAACCGGCTGGCCCTCAGCATTCTGCTGGCGGCGCTGATTGTGGGGCTGGCGCTGCTGGTACCGGCCTTTCATCTGGCGGAGCGGGGCGGCCTCATCACCGCGTTGGTCATCCTCGGCTTCGCCCTGGCCAGCCTGGTGGGGTTGTGGCTGGTGGTCTCCATCCTCCGCTCCGGGCGGAGATAAGTGGATGAATTTTGCGGCGGCGGCCGGAGGCCGCCGCCGCAAATCCCCCCGACGGAGTGCGGAGACGAAGGGGAGCGCCGCCGGGACGCCACTCCGCTGCGCTCCGCGGCGCACTACAGCCTTACAGCCGCTCCTCAACCCCAATCGGCATCATCACCAGCCCGCTGATGACTTTGGGGTAGAAGTCGGTGGACTTCTGGGGCATCTTCTCCCCCGCCGCCGTGCAGGCGCGTACCTGCTCCATCCGCGTCGGGTTCATCACAATCAGGAACTGAGCCTTCCCCTCGTCCACTGCCCGATAGCCAGGATTGGGGTCCCGCAGGTAGTCCAGGTTCTCCTTCCGCTCTACAGCCCCCTTGTCAATCCCCAACACCCGCTCAATGAAAAGTTCGTGCAGGACACTGACGTCCAGAAGCCGCCAATCGGGGGCGCGGTCGGGGAGGATGCGCTCCAAGATAGCGGGGTCGCGCAACGTCAGCACTGCGTACGCGCCGTCGTAGAAGCCGAAGCGGGGATGGAGCGGCTTCGCCTCCCGCAGCGCCTGCTCCATTGCGGCCCGGTCGGCCATCGGCGTCACGTCAAAGTACTCCTTCGCCCGCTCCAGCGCCTCCTTCCCACTCATCCGCCCGTAGGAGTGGACCAGTCGGTGGGTGGGGAGGATGACCAGTCCCGGGTCGCTCATACTGACCAGGGTGACCAGAGTGAAATTGAAGGCGGCGTCGGCGGGAGCGTCCGGGTGCTGGCGGCGCATCTCTTCCCGGTAGTTCAGCATCGTCTCGTAGCGGTGGTGGCCGTCGGCGATGATGAGGTTCCGCTTGGGGGCCATCTCCTCCATCACCGCTCCGATGACGGCGGGGTCGTCTACTGCCCAGAACCGCTGCTCCACCGCCGTCTCAATGACCATCTCCCGGGCCACGACCGGGGGATGGGCTTCCAGGTACGGCTGCAGAACCTCATTAACCTGGTTGTTCTCGTCCGGGTAGAGGATGAAAATGTGCTCCCAGGCAAATGCCGTGGCGCGGGTCAGGTTGAGACGGTCCACCTTGGGGCCGCTGAGCGTGCGCTCGTGGGGGAGGATAGTCCCTTCCTCAAAGGGGGTCAGTTGGAGGGCCGCCGCGAGGCCCCGGCGGGTGCGGGCCCGACCGTCGGGCGTGGTGAAGGATTGCTCCAGAACGTAGAGAGAGGGGCGCTCGTCCCGCACCAGAATCCCCTCTGCCAGCCAGGTCTGGCCGTAGCAGCGGGCGCGGGTATAAACGTTATCCGTCTCGGAGTCGTGGGGGGTGCGTTTTCCCAGGATGATGCGAACAAAGTTATAGGGGCTCAGTTCGTAGTACCGGGCCTGCTCCGCGTCGTGGATGCGGTCGTAGGGCTGAGTGATGACGTGGGAGAGGTCGCCGATTCGTTCCAGGTTATAGCGGATTCCGCGAAACGGTCGGATGACGGCCATCGTTCCCTCCCAGATGAGGGGTATCTATCCCCAGTCGGTGGGCACCAGCGCGCAGCAGGAGACGATCTCTTTGGCCGCTTTGGGGTAGCGCATGACTTTCATCATGTTCCCCTGGAGTTTCAGTTTGCGAGTCATCATCCCCTGGATGGGGTCCAGTTTCCCCTCAATGACCTGTCGCCAGGTGGAGAAGGGGGCACGGATAATGAACTCTGCCTCGCGCTCCGTCTCACTGCCGATCATCGCGGCGTCGGTGCTCTTGCCGTGGTAGAGACCCAGGAAGAGGTAGGCAGTGTGGGGATACGCCTCGTCCGGCTCCACTACGAAGACGAAGTCCCCCTCCCAGTCTTTCGCCGATTTCTCATAGGCCTCACTGGCGTTCAGTTGGCGGGCCAGTTCCTTAATCCATTCGTCCGACGGGAATTTGAAGGCCATGGTTCCTCCTATTGGGTGACAGTGGGGTGGTAACAGGTGTCCGGTTGCATTATGCCACAGGATTGTAAGGTTGTCAAAAGGCTCCGGGGAAGGGGAAGAATGGGGACGGTGAGCGGCAAAGCCGTTCGCCGCCAAGCCCCTGTCTTCCCCAGATCAGGCTTTCCATCGGGAAAGGATGACCTGGACGGCATACAGGGGGAGCACCCGCTGGCGCCGCCAGCGCCAGGGCTGACGAACCAGCCGGTAGAGCCACTCCAGCCCGACCCGGCGCATCCAGCGGGGCGCGCGGGGGACGACTCCCGCGATGTAATCAAAGGCCCCCCCCACTCCGACTCCCACTTTCGCCCCGGTCCGGGCCAGGTTGCGGGCCAGCCAGAGGTCCTGCGCCGGGGCGCCGTAGGCCACCAGAAGGACGTCCGCGCCAGCCTCCCGTACCCGTCGGGTGATTTCCGCTTCCTCCTCCTGTCGGGGGCTACCGGCGTAGGTCCCGGCAATGGTCAGGCCGGGGTAGCGGGCCGCCAGGACGGAGGCCGCCCGGTCCGCCACGCCGGGGGCCGCGCCGAGGAAAAAGACCCGCCACCCATCCTGGGCCGCGCGAGCGGCCAGTGCCTCCACCAGGTCCACACCGGCCACCCGTTCCCGCAGGGGACGGCCCAGATAGCGGGCTGCCAGGGTGATGCCGACCCCGTCGGGCAGGCAGAGGTCCGCCCGCTCCAGTACTTCCCGGAAGGCCGGGTCCCGCCGCGCCGCCATCACAAATTCCGGGTTGACGGTCGCTATCTGGTGGGCGCCACCTTCCCGAACCCACGCAGCGGCTTGCTCCACCGCTTCGTCCAGCGTGACGTCGTGGATCGGGATGCCCAGGATGCGGAGGGCCGAGGAAATCGGCATCAGTTCTCCTCCAGCAGTCTCTCCATCACCTCCCGAACGGTACGGGCGCACCGCTCCCAGGAGAATCGGCGCAGGTTGACAAAGCCCCGCTCCACCAGTTCCCGGCGCAGGTTCGGGTCGCTCTCCAGCCGGGCCATGGCGTCGGCCAGCGCGGCGACGTCTTCGGGGTGGACCAGGAGGGCTCCGTCCCCGGCGACCTCCGGCAGGCTGGATGTACTGGAGCAGATGACGGGGCACCCACAGGCCTGCGCCTCCAGGACCGGCAGGCCGAATCCCTCGTAGAGGGAGGGGAAAACGAAGGCCAGCGCGCCGCTGAGCAACGGCGCCCGGTCTTCTGGACGGACGTATCCGGTGCAGAGGACGCGCCCTTCCAGCCCCAGACGGCGGATCAGGACGAAGAGGTCATCCGCCAGCCAGCCTCGCCGGCCGGCCAGGACCAGGGTGGCCTGAGTGGAGAGTTGGGAGAAGGCCAGCACCAGGCGGGCGAGGTTCTTGCGGGGTTGGAGCGTCCCCAGGTACAGGAAGTACTCCCCGGGGATACCGTAGCGGTCCCGGACGACGGCCAGGATTGCCGGCTCGCGCACGGGGGCCAGGGACTCGTCGTAGCCGGGATAGGCGACGGTCACCTTTGCCGGGGGAGTCCCGTAGATGCGGGCCAGGTCGGCCCGTGTGGCCTCCGAGTCGGCCAGGACGTGGGCGGCGGCCCGGGCGTTCCAGCGGGTGGAGAGGTCCAGGTAGACCCGCTGAAACCGGGTGTGGGCCCGGGGGAAGTACCGGTAGCCCAGGTCGTGGACCGTCACCAGACTTCGGCGGGGGTGGATGGGTGGCAGGACGTGCGCGGGGACAAACAGCAAATCGGGCGGATGGCGGGCCATCTCCCAGGACAGCCGGATATGGGTCCACAGGCGCGGGAAGGGGATCGCGCGGAGGTCGGCCTGGGGGAACAGGCCCTCTGGTGGTGTCCGGCGGAGGTAGAGGCGAACGCGCCAGGGAGGGTTCAGGGAGAGCAAGGCCTGGATCAGGCGGAGGGAGTACGTCTCCGTCCCCGTTGGTTGGGGGGAGACGGCGCGGCTGGCGTCTATCCCGACGATGGGCGCCCGACTATTTTTCCGTCCGTTTTCCACCCAACGTGCCCCGGAGGAGCAGAATCAGGCCGGTGATGATGAGCAATGCTGGCCATAAGCGGCTGATCTCCCGCAGGGTGTTGGCTCCGAAGAGGTGAAGGTTGACGGCGATGTACGCCCCGCCGAAGATGAGGCTCACGATGGCCAGAAAGAGGACTCCCCAATCTCGGAACCCTTCGGCAATCCACATTGCCAGGAATGAAACCCCGGCGATGGCGACAAAGGCCGGCCACCAGGTCTGCAGGACGGCGTAGTTCTGGTCGGTGAGGGTTACCAGGAGGAGCAGGAGGCTGCTCAGCGTCAGGGCGACTCCCCAGAAGACCCGGGCGGACTCTCGCTGAGGAGTCCGGATGTACGCAATAAGGAGTGTGATCCCACCCGCCATCACGGCGATTGGCCACAGGCGGTCCAGGCCGGGGAGTTGGGAGTAGAAGGTTCCCAGCAGGGAGTACATCCCGATCAGAATCAGGATCAGGCCCAGAAGCAAGGTTCCCTTGCGCATCTTCGCTCCTGCTACGGATGGGAATGTGCCAGGAATGTGCCAGGCACTTCCGAAAAGTGCCTGGCACATAATTCTTGAATGTGCCAGGCACTTCTGAAAAGT
>DAOTWK010000247.1:0-10347 GCA_034435815.1 Anaerolineae bacterium
GGGCGGCGAAGCCGCCCGCCGCAAAATCCCCTTTAGGGGTATAAGGGGGCGGGGTAGCAGGCCGTTTTGCTGCCTCGCCCGCAAGGATAAACGTCATCTGTCGGGCAGATAATTGTCACTTGTCCCCAAGATAATTGAGGATATTATACAAGGGGGAAAATGTAGCCCCTCCTTTTGTTTTAACAGATAAACCCTATCGCGTTTTGACCTTTACCTCACCACGAGGAGGAAACGTATGCCCAGGAGGAGCCGTATGCCTAGGATTCTGATCGTGGACGATGATCCGGATTTCCTGCTCATCTGTCGCCGGATACTGGAGGCAGAGGGCTACCGCGTGATGGAAGCCCGCAGCGGTGACCAGGCCCTCCAGGTGATGCGCAAAACCCGCCCTGACCTGGTCTTGCTGGATGTGATGATGACCACTACTCTGGAGGGAGTAGACGTCAGTCGAGAGATGGAAGCAGACCCCAAACTGAAAGACATCCCCCTGGTGATGGTTTCCTCCATCGCCACCAGCGAGTATGCCAGTGAGTTCCCGGAGGAGCGCGTCCCGATTGATGCCTGGATCTCCAAGCCTATCCAGCCTGAGGTCCTGGTGAAAACCGTTAAGCGCTTTCTCGGCGGGAAATAGAATTTAACCGCAAAGGGCGCAAAGGACGCAAAGATCGGGAGGTTTCTTTGCGCTCTTTGCATTTTCTGCGGTTTTGAAAAGTGATTTGACTTGCTAATGCTAATTAAGGAGGTCACACAACTATGTCCCCCCCGCTTCCTGTACCGTTGACCGAGGAGCAACTGGACCGCGAATTTATGGCCCAGGTGGAGCCAGATTGGGAAAAACTGCTGACCTGCATGCAGTGCGGGACCTGTAGCGCGTCCTGCCCCACGGCTGACCTGATGGACTACCCCCCCCGCCAGTTGTGGGAACTGGTCCGCCTGGGGCTGCGCGACGTGGTGATGAACAGCCGTACCTTCTGGCTCTGCACCCAGTGCTACGCTTGCTCTGCCCGCTGCCCGCGCGGCATCCTGACCAGCACCACCATGCGCCGCCTGCGGGAGTGGGCCGTCGCCAACGGCTATGCCATCCCCCAAGCGCTCCAGATGATGCGCCAGGCCGTCGGCGCAACTCGCAATATCCTCAACGAGGACAACCAGACCCGTCTCATCTGGAGCCAGGGACTGGAAGGAGTGGCGGAACGAGTCCAGGAGCCCGCAGAGGTGCTCCTCTTCACCGGCTGCGTCTCTGCGCTCTACCCGATGGCCTACAGCATTCCCCAGTCGCTGGTCCAGATTCTGGAACAGGCCCATATCTCCTACACCCTGCTGGGCAGCGAGGAGTGGTGCTGCGGCTACCCCCTCTACGGCGCTGGATTTCAGGACGAGATGGTGGAACTGGCCCAGCACAACGTGGAGAAAGTCCGCTCCGTTGGCCCGAAGGTCCTGGTGGCGACCTGCTCTTCCTGCTACTATACCTGGCACCATCTCTATCCGAAGATGGTGGGCGATTCCTTCGGCTTTGAGGTCATGCATGCCACCGAATTCCTGGCCCAGATGGTCCAAGAGGGCCGCATCCGGATGGCCGAACTGGCCTGGACGGTCACCTACCACGATCCCTGCGACCTGGGCCGCAAGAGCGGCGTGTACGAGCCGCCCCGGACGGTCATCCGCAGCATCCCCGGCATGCAACTGCGGGAGATGCCCCATGCGATGGAAAATGCCGTCTGCTGTGGCGGCGGCGGAGATGTGGCGATGATAGAGCCGGATGCGGTAGAGCACGTCTCCGTCCAGCGGCTGCAGGAGGCCGTCTCCACCGGCGCTGAGGCCATCATCTCTTCCTGCCAGCAGTGCAAGCGCACCCTGCTCCAGGCCGCCCGCAAGACCAAAACGCGCGTCCGGGTGCTGGACGTCTGCGAACTGGTCTGGCAGGCGATGGAAAAGTAGGGTTACGTGAGCGGAGGTCACGAATGACGAACGAAGAACCCCGAATCGGCGTCTATATTTGCCACTGCGGGCTCAACATCGCGGCGACCGTGAACGTGGACGAGGTAGTGCAATACGCCAGCACGTTGCCCAACGTGGTTGTTGCCCGCCCCCATAAGTACACCTGCTCCGAGGCCGGGCAGGAGATGATCCGGCAGGACATCCGGGAACTGGGCCTGACCCGCGTGGTAGTGGCCTCGTGCAGCCCCCGGATGCACGAGCCCACCTTCCAGAACGTCCTGGCCTCGGCCGGTTTGAACCCGTACTACTTCCAGATGGCCAACATCCGCGAGCACGTCTCCTGGGTGGTGGAAGACCCCGTGGAGGCGACGGAAAAGGCGAAGCGGCTGGTCCGAGCCGCCGTCGCCCGGGTGAACTACCACGAGCCCCTCTTCCCTCGCCAGGAGAGCGTGACCCCGGCGGCGCTGGTCGTCGGCGGCGGCATCGCGGGCATCCAGGCCGCCCTCACCATCGCCGAGGCCGGCTACCAAGTCTATCTGGTGGAGCGGCAGCCGTCCATCGGCGGACACATGGCCCAACTGGATAAGACCTTCCCCACATTAGACTGTAGTACCTGAATTCTCGGCCCCAAGATGATGGATGCCGGTCGGCATCCCAACATCACTCTCCTGACCTACAGCGAGGTCGTAGAAGTCTCCGGTTACGTCGGTCATTTTCAGGTTAAGGTGCGCCAGCGCCCCCGCTACGTCAAAATGGACATCTGCACGGGCTGCGGGGCCTGTGCCGAAGCCTGCGTCTTCAAGCGGGGCGTTCCAAACGAGTATGACGCTGGCCTGAGCCGCCGTCGGGCCGCCTACATCCCGATGAACGGCCAGGCGGTGCCGCTGAAAGCCGTCATTGACGACCAGGCCTGCCTCTACCTGACCCGGGGCAAGTGCACCCAGGCGTGCGTGGAGGCCTGCCCCACCAAAGCGATTGACTTCACCCAGAAAGAGCAAATCGTAGAACTGAACGTGGGGGCCATCGTCGTCGCCACCGGCTTTGATATGTTTGACCCTCGCCGTCTCCCTGCTTTCTCCTACGGCAAGTCCCCGGACATCATAGACGGCCTGCAGTTTGAGCGGCTCTCCAGCGCCACCGGCCCCACCCAGGGCCAGATTCTCACCTCCAAGGGCGAGAAGCCCCGCCGGGTGGCGATTATTCACTGTGTCGGCAGCCGCGACGAGAACGCCAACCGCTACTGCTCCCGCGTCTGTTGTATGTACGCGCTCAAGCACGCCCATCTGGTCCGGGATAAGACCGGCGCGGAGGTGTTTGAGTTCTACATGGACATCCGCGCCTTCGGGAAGGACTACGAGGAGTTCTACGAGCGGATCCAGCGGGAAGGCGTCTACTTCGTCCGGGGGCGCGGGGCGGAGGTCGTCGTCCTGGACGACGGGCGCATCCAGGTGAAGGCCGAGAACACCAACCTGGGCATCCCCGTCCAGATAGACGTGGATATGGTCATCCTGGAGACGGCCATGGAGGCCCCGCACGATTCGGACCGGGTAGCAACGCTCTTCGGCATCAGCCGGAGCGCCAACGGCTTCTTCCAGGAGGCCCACCCCAAACTCCGGCCCTTCCACACCAACACCGACGGCGTCTTCCTGGCCGGCGCCTGCCAGGCCCCCAAAGATGTGCCGGATACCGTTGCCCATGCCGGGGCCGCTGCCTCGGAGGTCCTGGCCCTGCTAAGCCGGGGCGAAGTGGTCATCTCCCCGACGACGGCGCTGGTGGACGAGCATCTCTGCTCCGGCTGTAAGACCTGCATCACCCTCTGCCCGTATAGCGCCATCACGTTTGATGAAGCGGCGCGGGTAGCCCGGGTGAATGAGGCCCTCTGCAAAGGCTGCGGCACCTGTGTCGCGGCCTGCCCGGCCGAAGCCATCACCGCCCGCCACTTCGCCGACCGTCAGATTCTGGCGGAACTGGAGGCGCTGCTGGTCCCGGTGTAACCGCAAAGACACGAAGACACAAAGTATTCGTCTCTTTGTGTCTTCGGGGTTTGGGCTTTGAGGAGGAACGAATGACCGAACAATTTGAACCTCGGATCATCGCTTTTGTCTGCAACTGGTGTACGTACACCGCCGCCGACAACGCGGGGGTGAGCCGTATGGAGCAACCCCCGAATGTGGACATCATCCGCGTGATGTGCTCCGGACGGATTGAGCCGGCATTCATCCTGAAGGCCTTCGCGCTGGGCGCGGACGGTGTGATCGTTTCCGGCTGCCATCCCCCGGGCGACTGTCACTACTCCAACGGCAACTTCAAGACCTTCCGCCGCATGCCGCTGGTGGAGCAGTTGCTGGCCCAGTTTGGTATTGAGAAGGAGCGCTTCCACTGGGGTTGGATTTCCGGCGCCGAGGCCGTCAAGTGGGCCCAACTGACGCACGAGTTCACCGAACGAATCCGCGCCCTGGGCCCCCTGAACTGGTCTCAGCAACTGGAAAGCAAGGAGGAATGAGGACATGGCAACGAATGGCAAACTCAAACTGGGCCTCTACTGGGCCGCGTCCTGCGGCGGCTGTGAAATTGCCGTGGTGGAACTGCGGGAGAAGATTCTCCTGCTGGACGAGGCGGCGGAGATTCTCTTCTGGCCCGTCGCAATGGACTTCAAGGTCAAAGATGTGGAGGCCATGCCGGACGGCCATCTGGACGTCTGCCTCTTCAACGGCGCCATCCGGACCAGCGAGAACGAGCACATGGCCCATCTCCTGCGCCGGAAGTCCAAAGTCCTGGTGGCCTTTGGCTCCTGCGCGTACGAGGGCTGCATCCCCGGCCTGGCCAACTTCTTTGAGAAGAGTTCCATTCTCCGGCGGGTCTATCTGGAGGTGCCCACGGTGGAGAACCCGGAGGGGATTATCCCCCAGCCCGTCACTCCGGTGCCTGAGGGGGAGATAGAGATTCCCCACTTCTACAACACGGTCAAGACCCTGGGCCAGGTGACGGACGTGGACTACTTCGTCCCCGGCTGTCCGCCGCAGCCGCACCAGATATGGGCCGTGGTGGAGGCTATCCTCAGCGGTCAACTCCCCCCGAAGGGGAGCGTCGTCGGCGCCAACGAGAAGACGGTCTGCGACGAGTGCAAGCGCATCCGGGAGGAGAAGCGGATCAAGAAGTTCTACCGCTATCACGAAATCATCCCGGACCCGGAGCGCTGTCTTCTGGAGCAGGGCGTCATCTGTGCGGGACTGGCGACCCGGGGCGGCTGCGGGGCCCTCTGCCCCACCGTCAACCAGCCCTGCCGGGGGTGCTACGGCCCGCCGCCCAACGTCGTAGACCAGGGCGCAGCGCTCCTTTCGGCCGTCGCGTCGGTGGTGGACGCCGACACGGAAGAGGAGGCGGCCCGCATTGTGGGCGAAATCGTGGACCCGGCGGGTACATTCTACCGTTTCGGCCTGCCTGCGTCCATCCTACACCGGGCCCGAGGGAAATAAGGAGAAGTCCCATGCAGAAGATCAGCATTGACCCAATTACCCGTCTGGAAGGGCACGGCAAGATAGACATCTTCCTGGACGCAGAGGGGAACGTCGCCAACGCCTATCTGGTCATCCCCGAACTGCGAGGGTTTGAGAAGTTCGCCGAGGGCCGGCCTGTGGAGGAACTGCCGGACATCACCCCCCGCATCTGCGGCGTCTGCCCGGAAGCCCACCATATGGCCTCGGTCAAGGCCTGCGACGCGGTGTACCATGTGGAGGTCCCCTCAGCGGCGAAGAAACTGCGTGAACTCTTCTACTCCGCCTTCTACGTCGCCGACCACATGACTCACTTCTACATCCTGGCCGGTCCCGACTTCGTCCTGGGGCCGGACGCGCCGCCCGCGGAGCGGAACATTCTGGGACTCATCCACAAAGTCGGCCTGGAGGTTGGCGGGAAGGTCATCCGCGCCCGAGGCATGGCGATGGACATCATCGGCATGCTGGGCGGGCGCAAAATCCACCCGCTCTTCGGCGTTCCCGGCGGCGTGGGCAAAGCCATCACCGAAGAGGAACGGGCCCAGATTGAGGCCACCGCGCGGGAGGAAGTGGAGTTCGCCCTCTTCACCCTGCAACTCTTCCGCCAGATTGTGCTTGACAATTCGGCGTATCGGGATATGATTCTCTCCGACGTGTTCACTCTGCCCACGTACTATATGGGCCTGGTGGACGAGAAGAATCGGGTGAACTTCTACGACGGTATGGTCCGGGTGGTGGACCCCGAGGGCCGGGAATTCGTCAAGTACGCGCCGCACGAGTACACCCGGGTCATCGCCGAGCACGTGGAGCCCTGGACCTACCTCAAGTTTCCCTTCCTTAAGAAAGTTGGCTGGAAAGGGCTGGTGGCGGGCAAGGATAGCGGCGTCTATCAGGCCACACCGCTCTCCCGTCTCAACGCTGCCGACGGGATGGCGACCCCCCGGGCGCAGGAGGCATACGAGGAGTTCTACGCGACCCTGGGCGGGAAGCCGGTCCACCATACGCTGGCGACCCACTGGGCCCGGCTGATAGAATTGCTCTACGCAGCGGAGCGGCTGCTGGAACTGAGCACCGATCCGGAGATTACCAGCCCCCATGTGCGCAATATCCCCACGGCGACACCGGACGAGGGGGTGGGCATCGTGGAGGCCCCGCGCGGCACCCTGACCCACCACTACATCACTGATGAGCGCGGGCTGGTGGTCAAGTGCAACCTCATCGTCGGCACGACCAACAACTACGCGCCCATCGCCATATCCGTCCGGCAGGCGGCGAAGGGGTTGATCCGCAAAGGGCAGGTGATTACCGAGGGGTTGCTCAACCGGATTGAGATGGCCTTCCGCGCCTACGACCCCTGCTTCGGTTGCGCCACCCACGCGCTGCCGGGCCAGATGCCGCTGGAGGTGCGCATCTACGACGCCGAAGGAAACCTGAGAGACGTCATCTCCCGGTAAGGGCAGGCAAGCCCGGTTTTCGCAGCGGCGGCTTTGCCGCCGCTGCGAAAACGTTATTTTGGTTTACCGAACCATCCCCTCCGCCCGGCCAGGGAAGGTGCGACATGGAACAGAACTTCCTCGTTTTCATCGTCATCGGGTTTATTGCCCAGATGATTGATGGGGCCCTGGGGATGGCGTATGGCGTGAGTTCCAACTCCTTTCTGCTCAGCATCGGCGTCTCGCCTGCGATCGCCAGCGCCAGCGTACACAGCGCAGAGGTCTTTACGACCGCCGCATCGGGACTCTCTCACTTCCTGTTCGGCAATGTAGATCGGAAGTTGTTCCTTAAACTGGTCATCCCTGGAGTCCTGGGGGGTGTCCTGGGTGCCTACGTTCTGGTCCTGGGCGAGGAGGCCCGTTTCATCAAGCCGCTGGTTGCGGCGTACCTGCTGGTAGTGGGCGTAACGATTCTCTGGCAGGCGCTCCGGAGGCCACGAGAAAGGGAAGTCCGGCGTTTCCTGATCCCCTTGGGAGCCATCGGAGGATTCCTGGATGCCATCGGAGGCGGCGGTTGGGGGCCGATGGTCACTTCCACCATCATCGCTCAGGGGCATAACCCCCGGCGGACGGTGGGGTCGGTCAACGCGACGGAATTCTTTGTGACCTTTGCGGAGGCGATCACATTTATCATCACTATCCCTGCCCTGATTGCCACACACTGGCGCATTATCGTTGGGTTGCTCATTGGCGGGGTGCTTGCTGCTCCTTTCGCCGCCTTCGTCTGCAAGAAACTGCCAACCCGGGCGCTGATGGCCCTGGTGGGAGTCCTGATTATCATTCTGAGCATCCGGACGATATACCTCTCCCTGACATCATAGAGAATCGGAGTTAGGGGGCGGTGGCGAAGCTACCGTCCCTAAACCCTGTCACTACAATCTCAATTAGGAGGTACACCATGCAGATCGCCGGCATTGAATTCCCTGATGACCTCTACTACGACAAACAGCATAACTGGGCCCGGGTGGAGGGCAATGCCATCGTCCAGGGCCTGACCGACTTTGGTCAGCGCATCGCCAAAGAGATTGTCTACGTGGAAATCCCCCCCGTGGGAAAGGCCGTGACCCAGGGCCAGACCTTTATGTCTATGGAATCGGGCAAGTGGGTTGGGCGTATCCCCGCACTCGTCAGTGGCAAGATTGCCGCCGTCAACGAAGAACTGGAGTGGGAGCCCACTCTTATTAACCAGTCCCCCTTTGACCAGGGCTGGCTGGTCAAGATTGAGATGTCCAACCCGGCGGAACTGAACAACCTTTTCCGGGCGGACTCCCCTGAATTCCGCGCATTCGTGGAAGAAGAAGCGGCAAAGTACAAGGATCTTCTGGGGTAACCCGGCGTACTGTTGATGTGGCTCCCGAAGGCTATGGACAGCCGGGAGGACGGTTTGGCGCGCCGTCTGCACTTCTCGTCGTACTCTATGGAGGTGCTTTGTGAACATTGAAACCCTTTTCTGGGTCATCCATCTTCCCCTTATGGTCCTCTTCCTGATCGGACTGGCCGATGTGGTGGGCGTCTGGCTGCAGGGACGGATGGAAGGTGTCCGCACGGCCTCTACCGGACGAAAGTTCCTCATTTTGCTGGGCCGGGCGCTGCGGGCCCTCTTCAGCCGCCAACTTCCTTTCATCCTGAAGGCCTTCATCACTGAGGCATGGTTCAACCGCCGCCTCTGGCGGACCAGCCGCTGGCGATGGCTGAGCCATTTTCTCCTGCTAAACGGCTTTCTGCTCTTGATGGTCCTCTCGGGAGTGGCGGCCCTTTCCGACAAGGTTCTTCATCACATTTTTCACCTTGGACACATCCCATGGATCGCGATGTGGTACACCGCCGATCATCCGGTCACGGCCCTCTTGAACGAGATAGGCGGCATAATGATGACAGCGGGTCTGCTCTTCTACATTTTCCGCCGCTACCTGGCCCGCCCCGCCCAACTCCGTACCGGCTCTATGGACACCTGGATGGTCTTAGGGCTGGGGCTGATCCTGTTGACCGGCTGGATTGCTGAAATCGTCCGCCTGAACGCCGGATACGATGGTCCCGCCCCGTACATGGCCTTCATTGGCTATCCGCTATCCCGCCTGGTCTCCGGCTGGAACCTCCCCTGGGAAAGCCTGTCCGAGTGGCTTTTCCTGGGCCATGGCCTGTTGACGTCCGTCGTCATCGTTACCATCCCCTACTCCAAGTTTATGCATGCTGTTGCCACGGCTCTGATGACCACGGTGGACGGGGTACAACAAGAAACCGCGATGGCGCAAGGAGGAACTATCCATGTCCCGGCCTGACCTTTCCCTCTACACCTTCCAGCAACTGATGTCTCTGGACGCCTGCACCCGCTGTGGAGAGTGCGTCCAGTGGTGCCCTACCTTCACAGAGAAGCCGGACCTGGATGCCATCACGCCGCTGCGCAAGATTGAGGCGGTGCGGCGGTTCGTCCGGGGACAGTTTGGTCTTCGGGCCCTGCTCTTCGGCCCCCGTCCGCCCAAACCGGAGGCGCTCCAGGCTCACTCCACCGGCACGTACGACTGCACTCTCTGCGGGCGCTGTGCCGTCGTCTGCCCGGCGCACATCCAGACCCGGGAGTTGTGGATCGCCATGCGCCGGGACCTGGTTCAACAGGGCACCTACCCTTCTATCTTTGACCGGCTCCGGGAGACCTTCCTGACGGCCCACAACATCTCCGGGGACGACAATACCAACCGACTCATCTGGAGTCAGAACCTGCCCGAAATTCCGGAGGGGGTCGGCAAGAAGACGCGGGCGGAAGTGGTCTTCTTCGTGGGGTGCGTCGGCTCCTTCTACCCCCAGTCCTATTCTATCCCCCAGAATGGGGTGCAGGTGCTGGAGAAGGCCGGAGTGGACTATCTGACACTGGGCGCAGAGGAGTGGTGCTGTGGCTTCCCGCTGATCATCGCTGGAATGGGCGACATAGCGGTGGAGACGATGCGCCACAACCTGGAGGCGGTCCGCCGGACGGGGGCGCGGCGGCTGATTGCGGCCTGCCCGTCCTGTTACCACACCTGGAAGCACGATTACCCACGCGTCCTGGGCGAGCCGCTGGGCTTTGAGGTCCTGCACCTGACGGAACTGCTAACGGAACTCCTGGCGGACGGGCGCATTCCGCTGAAGCCATTGGAAGAGACGGTGACCTACCATGACCCCTGTGACCTGGGGCGGACGAGCGGGGTATACGATGCGCCCCGGGAGGTCATCCGAGCGGTCCCCGGCGTCACACTGGTGGAGATGGAGCATCACCACCAGTACTCCCTCTGCTGCGGTGGCGGCGGGGACGTGGAGATGGCGGATAAGGACCTGGTCGCGGCCGTCTCCCGGCGGCGCATCGGCGAAGTCCAGGCCACGGGGGCAAAGATTCTGCTCTCCGCCTGCCAGCAGTGCAAGCGGACGCTGGCCGGCGCGGCCCGGCAGGA
>DAOTWK010000248.1:0-4447 GCA_034435815.1 Anaerolineae bacterium
GTTGCCTGCCCACTGGGGAACTGTCACCACGGGCATGGCAACGAACGTGCCCTGGCGCGAGTGAAGTACGCCAAAGGGCTGCTGGACCAAATCGGCATCGGAGGGGACCGGCTGGACATCGTCTTTGTCTCTGGTGGCATGGGCGCCACCTTCGCCGACGCGGCGCGGAGGATGACGGAGCGGGTGAAGGCGCTCGGGCCCAGCCCGTTAAAAATGACGAAATGACAGAATGGCCAAATGATGGAATGACCAAATGGTTTGAGGGGGCGAGATGCAGCGGGTGTGCCCGGTGAAGGAGAGCAAGCCGCCGCATTTCAGAGAAAAGCGCTCCGACCGCAGGTGAATGGACATTCAGGAGCGAACGTTTCAATTTGCAGTACGCGTGGTCAGGTTGGTGGACCGACTCCCCCGAACGATCGCAGGAATGGGGGTGGGACGACAACCGGTCAGAGCGGCGACATCTGTGGGCGCCGATGTAATAGAGGAGGCCGACGCGGCGGAGTCGAAAGGGGGCAGTTATGGAACAGAACGGCGTAGTCGGTTCTGTCCTTGTTGTCGGCGGGGGCATCGCCGGGGTCCAGGCCGCGCTGGACCTGGCGGAGGCCGGCTTCAAGGTCTACCTGGTGGAGCAGAAATCTGCCATCGGTGGGCACATGGCTCAACTGGACAAAACCTTCCCCACCAATGACTGCGCCATGTGCATCCTGAGCCCCAAACTGGTGGAGGCTGGCCGCCACCGCAACATCCAATTGCTGGTGGATACCGAAGTCCTCGGTGTGGACGGGGACGCGGGGAAATTCACCGTCCGTCTGCGGAAGAAGCCCCGCTACATTGACCTGGAGAAGTGCACCGGATGCGGGGAGTGCGGGAGCGTCTGCCCCGTCATTATCCCGGACCGGTTCAACGCGGGGCTGGGCTTCCAGCGCGCGGCGTACAAACTCTACCCTCAGGCTGTCCCCAACGCCTACGCGATAGAGAAACGGGGCATTGCTCCCTGCCGCAACGCCTGCCCCGCCGGTCAACGGGCCCAGGGCTACATTGCGCTCATCCGGGAGGGCCGCTACGAGGACGCACTGCGGGTCATCAAAGAAGATAATCCCTTCCCTGGTATCTGCGGGCGTATCTGCAACCACCGCTGCGAGGATGCCTGCAACCGGGGTAAACTGGACGAGCCCATCAACATCCGGGCCCTCAAACGGTTTGTGACCGACAAGGTGTATGAAAAGCCGCGCGTGCCGCCCGAACCGGCCCCGCGCCGGTACCCGCAGCGAGTCGCCGTCATTGGCGGCGGGCCCTGCGGCCTGACCGCTGCCCAGGACCTCTGCAAAATGGGCTACGGCGTCACCGTCTTTGAGGCCCTGCCCGTCGCCGGGGGGATGCTGCGCGTCGGCGTGCCGGAGTACCGTCTGCCCTCGTGGATTGTGGACCGCGAGGTCCAGGACATCGTGGACCTGGGCGTGGAGTTGCGGCTGAACCAGCCGGTGAACAACCTGGATGATGTTTTCGCGGAGGGATTTGATGCGATTCTCATCGCCGTCGGCGCGCACGAAGGAGTCCGGCTCAACATTCCCGGCGCGGACCTGGACGGCGTGCTGATCAACACCCACTTCCTGCGGGATGTCCGGCTGGGCAATCCGCCGAAATTGGGGAAGCAGGTGGCGGTCATCGGCGCGGGCGACGTGGCCATGGATGTGGCCCGGACCGCGCGCCGCCTGGGCGCCGAGGTCCACGTCTACTACCGCCGGACCCGCGAAGAGGCCACTGCCGACCCGGAGGAAATGGAGCGGGCGGAGGAGGAGGGCGTCGTCTTCCACTGGCAGGTCACGCCGGTGGAGATTGTGGGGGACGGCGGCCGGCGGGTCATCGGGATGAAGTGCGTCCGCACGGAGCCGGGCCTGCCCGACGAGACCGGGCGCCGCAGGCCGGTCGTTGTTCCGGGCTCTGAGCACTTCGTTTCTTGCGACAATGTCATCTTCTCTGTAGGCCAACGGGCCGGTCTGGCGTTCATCCCGGAAAGTGCCGGGGTCGGCATCACCGACCAAGCGACGGTCGCCGTCAATCCCAACACCCTGGCAACCAGCCGTCCGGGGGTCTTTGCCGCCGGAGACGTCGCCACTGGAACGGCATTTGTCATTGAGGCTGTCGCCGCTGGCCACAAAGTCGCGCAGGCCATTCACCGGTATCTCCAGGGGATGGACCTGGAACCGCCGCCGAAGCCCAAACTGCCGGTGGTGGAACTCTCGCGGGCGGAGATTGATGAGCGGGTTGCGCGCGGCGAGGTCCACATTCAGCCCCGCGTTCCCATGAGCACCCTGCCGGTGGAGCAGCGGCTTTCCACTTTTGAGGAAGTGGTCGCCGGATACACCGACGAGCAGGCCCAGGCGGAGGCGGCCCGCTGTCTGGCTTGCGGCATCTGTTCGGAGTGTATGAGTTGCTTCTACGTCTGCCAGGCCGGGGCGGTGGACCACGACATGGTGGAGCAGACGGTGGAATTGGAGGTCGGCGCCATCCTGCTGGCTCCGGGTTTTGCCACCTTTGATGCCGAAAAGGCCGGGGAGTACGGATGGGGCCGCTATCCCAACGTCGTCACGTCCCTGCAGTTTGAGCGGCTCCTCAACGCGTCCGGCCCCACCCTGGGGCATGTCCAGCGCCCGTCCGACGGGCGGACGCCCAGGCGCATCGCCTTCATCCAGTGTGTCGGCTCGCGCGATCAGAAGCACGACTACTGCTCCTCGGTCTGCTGCGTCTATGCCATCAAAGAGGCGATGATGGCGATAGAGCACGAGCCGGATACCGAGGTGACCGTCTTCCTGATGGATATGCGGGCCTTCAGCAAGGGGTACCTGGATTTCTACCGTCGGGCGCGGGAGCGGTACGGCATCCGCTTCGTGGAGTGCCGCGTCTCGGCGGTGAAGGAGGACCCGAAGACCCGCAACCTGGTCATCCGGTACGTGGACGAGGGGAATGGGCGCGGGATTCGGGAGGAGGAGTTTGACCTGGTGGTGCTCTCCGTCGGCATGGAGGTCCCGGAGAGCGTCCGCGACCTGGCCCGGCGGGTAGGTGTGGCGACGGACCCCTACGGCTTCTGCCAGACGGTGCCCTTCGCGCCACTGCAGACCAGCAAGCCGGGGGTTTTCGCCATTGGACCCTTCCGGGAGCCGAAGGACATTCCGGAGTCGGTGGTGGAGGCCAGCGCGGCGGCAGGGCTGGCCGGGGCGCTCCTGGCCCCTGCTCGCTGGACCCAGACGGAGCCTGCGGCCTATCCGCCGGAGCGGGATGTGACGAAGGAGCCGCTGCGCATCGGCGTCTTCGTCTGCAAATGCGGGTCCAACATCGCCGGGTTTCTGGACGTCCCGGCGGTGGCGGAGTACGCGGCCACCCTGCCTGGCGTCGTCCACGCCGAATACAACCTATACACCTGCTCTCAGGACTCTATCCGGCGCATTATTGAGCGGGTACGGGAGTTGGATCTGAACCGGGTCGTCGTGGCGGCGTGTACGCCGCTGACCCACGAACCGCTCTTCCAGGACGCTATCCGTCAGGCGGGGCTCAACCCGTATCTCTTTGAGATGGCCAACATCCGCAACCACTGCTCCTGGGTCCACCAGAACGACTGGGAGCGGGCGACGGAGAAGGCGAAGGACCTGATGCGGATGGCGGTGGCGAAGGCGGCCCGGCTGGAGCCGCTCCACCGGACGCGCGTGCCGGTAGAGAGGGCTGCGCTGGTGATTGGCGGCGGGGCGGCCGGATTGAACGCCGCACTGACCCTGGCTCGTCAGGGCTTTCCGGTCCATCTGGTGGAACGGTCGGACCGACTGGGGGGCAACTTGCTCCACCTGCGCCATTCGCTCCAGGAGGCGACGGGGAGCGGAGAAAGGATGTGGATGGACCCGCAGGCATACGCCCGCGCGCTGGTCGGGCGGGTTCAGGCGGAGCCGCTCATCACCGTCCACTTGAACACGGAAGTTCTGGAGACCAGCGGCTTCATGGGACAGTACATCTCCCGGCTGCGGGGGCCGGAGGGGGAGTTGGAGGTCCGCCACGGCGTGGCGGTCGTGGCCGTCGGTGGGGTGGAGTATCGGGGGCCGGAGTACGGCTATGGGACGGATCCCCGCATCATTACCCAGCAGGAGTTAGAGGAACGGCTGGGGGAGGGGCGGGACCTGCCCGATTCGGTAGTGATGATTCAGTGCGTGGGGCCGGCGGAGCGGTACTGCGCCCGCATCTGCTGCACGACGGCCCTCAAGAATGCGCTGATGCTGAAGCGACACAAGCCCCAGGCAAGGGTGACGGTCATTTATCGGGACATCCGGACCTTCGGCTTCAAGGAGCGCATTTACCAGGAGGCCCGTCGGGCCGGGGTGATGTTCGTCCGGTATGATTTTGACCGGAAACCTCAGGTGCAGGTTGCCGATTCAGGATTGCAGGTTAAAGTGTGGGAGCCGGT
>DAOTWK010000249.1:0-8402 GCA_034435815.1 Anaerolineae bacterium
GGGGGGTAGGGGTGGGGGTTGGGGTTGGGGTGGCCGTCGGCGTCGGCGTGGGGGTGGGGGTCGGCGTCGGCGACGGGGTAGGGGTCGCCGTCGGCGTGAGGGTAGCCGTCGCCAGCGGCAACAGGGTGGGCGGGACGTAGGCCGTCCGGTCGGTCGCCAAGGGATCGGGCGGGGTGCAGGCGGAAAACAGGAGCAGGATGCAAGATGCAAGAAGCAAGAGATAGGATGCAAGTCGCAAGTTGCAAGTTGCAGGTCGTAAGTCGCAGGATGCGGGATGCATCGGTTACTCCACAGGGTTCGGGATGATGGTGGCTTCCGGGCCGGGGCGGCAGGGGATGACGTCCTGGACACCGGGCAGAGCCCGCAGGTCGGCCTGGAGATGGTCGGCATAGGGCGGGAGAGTCAGGACATGGACGTTGGGCCCAGCGTCTATGGTGAAGTAGGCCTCTACACCCTCCCGCCGCCAGGCCTGAATCCGGTGCACGACGGTAAGGGTCTCCGGGAGCCAGTAGATCAGGGACGGACGGGAGGTCATCATTACCGCGTGCATCAGCAGAGCGTCCTCTTCGGCGGCCTGGCCCAGCGCGGCAAAGTCCCGGCGGGCCAGCGCGTCCAGCAACTGCCGGTTCAATTCGGCCACGCGGGCCACCCGGGCCCGGTGGAGGGCACTGGTCGGGGCCAGATGATGCCCCTCGCTGGAGGGGACCGCCTTCTCGGCCCGGGAGACGACAACAATCAGGTCCCGGACCTCCCACCAGTCGGGGCCGTAGAGGGGTTCGGCGAAGGCGTCCTCATCCCGGGCGCCGGTGTGCAGGAGGACGAATCCGCCGAAGATGGATCGGGCGGCGGAGCCAGAGCCTCGTCGGGCCAGAAGGCTCAGGTCGCGGGGAGAGAGTTCCAGGCCCAGGGCGGCGGCGGCCGCCAGCGTCAGTGCGGCGAAGCCGGAGGCGGAGGCGGCAATCCCCGCGCCGGCCGGGAAGTTGTTGCGGGAGGCCACCCGCGCGCGCCAGGAGATGCCCGCCCGGCCCCGCAGAAGGTCCAGATGGCGGGATACCCGCTCCCAGGCCGGGCCCGTCAACGGCCTTCCGTCCACCGTCACCTCATCCTCCGCAAGGTCCGGCTCAAAGGTGACGGTGGTGACCGTGCGCGCACGGTCCAGGGTGATGGAAATGGAATCGTTGGCCGGAATCCGCAGGTCGGGGTCGGCGTTGCCCCAGTACTTGGTCAGCGCGATGTTGGCGCCGGCCTCGGCAGTGGCCCGGAATTCGGACGCGGATGAACACGGATAGACGCGGATTTCTCTCATTACTCCTGCGCCAGCAATTCCACTTCGGTGACCAGCGCGTCAAAGGAGTGGCCCGAGGCGTAAATGGTGACCGACTTAATGAGCGCTGGGGGTGCGTCGCTTTGCATCAGATTCTCGGAATCGTAGGAGGTCCAGGTCTGGAGGGGGATCAGGTCGCTCCACCAGTACAGGTAGTCATTGGCGGCCTTAGGAAGGGAGTAGAATCCGTGGTACCAGGTTCGGTCTCCCCCGTGGATATCCTGGTAATCTATGCGGACGATGATGGGGCATTCGGAGCCGGCCGAGCCACATCCGGGCAAACTCTGGCCTTGCACCATGACGTTGAGGTGGAGGACCAGAGAGGTGAAGTCTCGCACGTCGTAGTTCAGCACCTGCCGGATGCCTACTTCGGCGTGGCCGATGCCCTCCCGGAAGAAACGGGCCGCCGGACGGCCCGCAACAGTGGTGGTCTGGACGGTGCCGGCCTCTATGGTGTAGGTCTCCCAGCCCACCTCCAGCGGCTGGCGGAAGTCGCCGTTGACCAGCAGGTTGCGCGCGGCGGGGAGCACTTCCAGCGGCGTCGGCCCGGCCTGGGCGATGGTGCGCTGGGCGTCTTCCAGGGAAACGGAGCGCCCTCCGGCGGAAGTCACCTCTGCGCGGCCCTCGCGGACGATGAATTCGGTGAGGGAGCCATAGACGCGGGCCTCGTAACTGCCCGCCGTCAGCACGGCAGTGAGGTGGGGGGTGTAGAGTTGGGCTGTTGTCTCCCGTCCACCCGCTGGGGAGAGGGTGATCCGCACCCGCCCGGACTCCACTTGCAGGCCGACGCGGTGAGGGAGGGGGCTGAGACCGAAGCGCGGGGAGCGGGCAGAAGCGATGCGGAGCCGGGTGTCGCCGTAGACCTGGACCGTCGCCACGACTTCGGACTCGGAGGCAGGCGCGTAGAAGGTCAGGAGGGCCTGCGCCGCGCTGTCGGTGGTTAAGATACTGCCCCCCGGGACGTCCCATGTGGGGTTCCGCAGGGCGATGAGGTCGCCGCGCCCGCCGCGCTGGAGGCCCGGCGTCCCGCGCTGGGGTTGCAACAGGGTGGGCTGGGCGCGGGTGGCCGTCAGCAGGAATTGCCGGACGCCCAGCGGGACGCCCACTGCCAGGATCACGCAGATGGTGAAGGAGACCAGCAGGATAATCCAGGCCAGCCGTTCCCGGTTCTGGGTCATAGGTAAATAATCCGGAAGTCGGTGAACTCGCCCGTCGGCTCTTGCCATTGGACGGCGACATGGGTGACATGGGCCGCCGGGGGACCCTCGTGAAGCCAGCCCAGAAATTCCTGAAGGGCTGTGCGGGGCCCTTCAGCGACGGTTTCCACCGTCCCGTCCCAGCGGTTGGCAACCCAGCCGGTCAGGCCCAGGGCGCGCGCCCGTCGGACGGTGTAATAGCGAAAGTTCACTCCCTGGACGATGCCCGACACCACTGCGTGGAGGCGGGCTATGTCTGTCGGTTTGGGTTCACCCATATTCTAGCTCCTGAAACCAGGGCACGGAAGGGAGAATGGGGTTTGGAGGCGGCGGCCGCAGGCCGCCGCCTCCAAACCCACTCCCTCAGAAAAACAACAGGCGGGGCGCGCGGCGGTCAAAGCGGTGCAGGCCCGCCGCGCGGGCGGCCTCCATGGCCTCTTCGTACTCCCGGCGGGTAATGGGCCGGTCCAGCGGCGGGCATTCGTGAGCCCGGTAGCAGGGCCGGTACTGGTCCATAACGTTGATGTACGTATTCCGCGAGACCTCTTGGGCCAGGAAGCGGGCGATTTCGGCCGTTCCCGCCAGGCCGCCAGGCAGGACCAGGTGGCGGACCAGGAGCCCACGCAGGGCGACGCCCCGCTCGTCCAGCACCAGGTCGCCTACCTGCCGGTGCATCTCCTTGACGGCCGCCTGGTTGACCGCCGGGTAATCCCGCACGCGGGAGTAGCGGTAGGCGACCTCGGCGTCAGCGTACTTCATATCGGGCATGTAGATGTCCACGACGCCGTCCAGTAGGGCCAGCGCCTCCAACGAGTCGTAGCCGCCGGTATTCCAGACCAGGGGCAGACGCAGGCCGGCCTCGGCGGCAACCAGGACCGCCGCCAGGATGGGCGCCAGGACGTGGGTTGGCGAGACGAAGTTGATGTTGTGGCAGCCCTGGGCCTGGAGGGCCAGCATCATGGCCGCGATGTCTTCCGGCTCCACCTCCCGACCGTGTCCCAGTTGGCTGATGTCGTAGTTCTGGCAGTACTGGCAGTTCAGGTTGCACCAGGCGAAGAAGATGGTACCGGAGCCCCGATACCCCCGCAGCGGGTCCTCCTCTCCGAAGTGAGGGCCGTAACTGGAGACCCGGGCCTGAACCCCGGTGCGGCACGCGCCAACAGTCTCGTACCGGTCCACCCCGCACTTCCGACCGCAGAAGTCGCAGGCATGGAGGCGGTCGTAGGCCAACTGTACCCGTCGGCGCAGTTCACCGGTGGAGAGTAAGACCCGATAGGCCGGTTCAAAGGACGGATCCTTCATACTGCCGACTAACCCCGTCAATTACCCCTTACCATATCACCGGTACTTTGCGGAGACTGTACCGGCGGTCAAAGACCTGGACGTAGCGGTTGCGACGACCAAAGTCGTAGAGTTTCCAGGTCACCTCCACGTCTCTTTTGCAGTACTCGGTCACCAGGTCCAGACGACCCTGTCGGAACCAACGGACGGCGTCCAGGCCGTCCCCGCTCTTGCGCTCTCCCAGCGTCGCGGCAACCACATCGTCCAGTTTGGGCCGCCAGCCCAGCATGCGCTCCAGGTGGACCAGCATGTCCACCGTGGGTGGGAAAACCAGCCGCTCCCGGGTGTAGCCCTGGAGGACCTCGTAGTCAAAGCCGTAGAGATTGTAGCCCACCACCTGGTCAGCGGCCTGCAGCGCGGCAATCAGGTCGGCGACCTGCTTCTCGGTGTAGACCCGGTATAGGTTCTGGTCCGGGTCATATGTGACGCCCACGGACATCTGCATACGGCGGATGTAGGTCCGTCCGCCTACTTCGTCAAAGGTTTGTTGGGTTTCCAGGTCAAATACCAGCATCAAGATGCCTCGCGAGGATAGATTATACCACAAAACGGGAAACTGACCCATTGCGTTTTGCCCATGCTCTGCTCCGATGGTATAATGGGTATACTCTTAAAGTCGGGGGCAAAGGTGAAGAAGCCAAAGGGGCAAAAAGAGGCCTACGAACTGATAGAGCAGGGGATTGCGGCGGCCCGCGCACAGCGAAAAGAAGAGGCAGAGGAATTGCTTCGCCAGGCCCTCGCGCTGAACCCCGATAGCGAGCGGGCCTGGCTCTGGCTGAGTGCCGTCGTAGAAGGCATTGAATCCCAGCGGGAGTGCCTCCAGAACGTTATCCGGATCAACCCTTCCAATCCATTTGCCCGATCAGGATTATCTTTCCTTGCTCATTTGCGGGAAGGGTATGAGTATCTGGCCGCCCGGGCCCCCTGGATGGCCGGATTGGAAGATGACCGGATGCGGATGGACCAGTTGCCTTCCCAGCAATGTCCCCGCTGTCGACAAAGAAACCCGGGTTGGGCTTACATTTGCAATCGCTGCGGAGCTGCCCTTCAACCGATGGACGTTCGGAAGGCAGTACAGCGGGAAATCCGAAGCGGTTCTTCCTCGTCCCTGGTCCGCCCCTGGGTGGGTGCGGCCATTCTGGACCCCGACCTGGCCTTCGCCCCCGAGATAGCCCTGGCTTCCCCGCTTCGGTCTGTTCTGAGTATTGCCCTGGGTGCTGTCGCGCTGACTCTGGCCCGGTGGATGGGTACCCTGTTGCTGGCTAGCTTTTCGCCCAGAGGGCTGACTTTCAATATGGTCAGCCTGCTCTCGGTACAGTTTCTGAATGACCTGATCCGTCTGCTGGCGGGCGCCCTGGTCATCTGGATTGGACTGGGCATCCTCACCGAAGGGATTGCCCATTCTCGGGGCGGAGTGGCCCCGGCGCGAGTTCACTACTACCTCACCGCTGTGGCGATTTCGGGATGGATGCCCATCGCGGGTATTCTCAGCGTCATCGGCTGGGTCGTTCCCTATTTGATCCCCCAGATTCCCCAGACCTGGGCGTTGGCGGGGGTCGGCGGTGTTCTCTTTCTGTACGCGGTCACCCTCCTGATTCAGGCAGTCCGGATGGCCCACCGCCTGAAACCTGGCCGTGAGGGTGTCCTCATTGGCTTGCTCATGCTGGCACTCGTAGCCCTCTATGCGTTCCTGATCGCGGTGGTTCCCCCTGCATGGCGGGAAGTATTGATGAGTGTTGTGCGACTTGTTATGCTCCCGATGGAAGTGGGAGGTTGAACGTGGTTGTTACGCGGGATTTGTCTCTATCCACCCGGGGGAGTGGGGACGTCCGGGATATCACCGCCGAGGTGGCCCGTATGGTGCGAGAGTCGGGCCTGCGGGCCGGCATCGTCACCGTCTTCTGTCCTGGGTCCACGGGGGCTCTGACCACGATAGAGTACGAGGATGGTGTCGTCGCCGACCTGCAGCAGGTGCTGGACCAAATTGTCCCTCCGGACCGCCCATATCGCCACCACCTGCGCTGGGGGGACGACAACGGCCATGCCCACATCCGCGCGGCGCTGATGGGGCCGTCTATCACTATTCCTTTCGTGGATGGCCGTTTGACGCTGGGGACATGGCAGCAGGTGGTCTTCTGCGACTTTGACACCCGGCCGCGCAGCCGCCGGCTGGTGGTGCAGATTGTGGGGGAGGAATGAAGTGAAACCGTATTCTTCGCAGACGGTTCTCATTCAGGGGGGCAAACTGGTAACCCCGGAGGGGGTGCTGGAGGCGGACCTGCTGATCCAGGGGGAGCGCATCAAAGCGGTTGGGCAGGGCCTGCCGATGGCCCCTGATACGGTGGTTATAGAGGCGCAGGGGTTGCTGGTTCTGCCCGGCGTCATAGATAGCCATACGCACATCGCGCTGGATACGGGCATCTACCGTACCCCCGATGATTGGTTCATCGGCACCCGGGCCGCCGCCTGCGGCGGGGTGACCACGGTGGTGGATTTCGCCACCCAGTTCCCCGGGCAGAGTCTCCGGCAGGCGGTGGAGGTGCGGCGGGAAGAGGCCCGGGAGGCAGTAATAGACTATGCCTTTCACGTGATGGTCACCGACATACCGCCGGGGCGGGAAGGGGAACTGGCCGACCTGGTGGAACTGGGTACTCCCAGCATTAAGTTGTATACCACGTATCGGCCCAATTATTACGCCGACGACGCCACCATTCTGCGCCTGATGGAGACGGCGGCCCGCCTGGGAATTCTCCCTCTGGTCCACTGCGAGAACGACGCACTGGTGACAGCCCAGACCCAGGCGCTGGTGGCGGAGGGGAAGACCTCCTGGCGGTATCACGGTCAATCCCGCCCCGCGCTGGCGGAGGTGGAGGCCGTGCGGCGGGTCCTCTTTCTGGCGGCGGCGGCCCGTTCTCCGGTCCACATTGTCCACTGCTCGGTGGCCGAATCGGTGGAAGCGGTGGCGCAGGCGCGAGCAGAGGGACAGGCGGTAACCTGTGAGACCTGTCCCCAATACCTGATCCTGGATGCCGGCCGGTACGAGGGGCCGGAGCCATGGCGCTACATCCTCCAGCCCCCGCTGCGGGCGCCCGGGGAGCCGGAGCGGCTGTGGGACTGGGTGGCGAACGGGACGGTGGACTTTATCGCCACCGACCACTGCGACTACACCCGGTCTCAGAAGACCGAAGTGGATGATTTCACCCGTACCCCGGGCGGGTTGCCTGGCATGGAGACGCTCCTGTCGTTGATGTATACCTATGGTGTGGCAGCGGGGCGGCTGACGCTTCCCCAATTGGCGTCCCTTCTCTCCGCCAACCCGGCCCGGGTTTGGGGGCTATGGCCCCGCAAGGGGGCTCTCATCCCCGGCGCAGACGCCGACATTGTCCTCTACGACCCGCGCCCGGAGGGGGTGATGCGGGCAACCGACCTGCACCACCTGGCCGGATACACCCCCTATGAGGGGATGCGGATTCAGGGACGGGTTTTTATGGTCTTCTCGCGGGGGCAGATAGTCTACCGGGAGGGAGAGTTTGTCGGTCGGCGAGGGAGGGGGAAGTTTATCCCCCGGGGCCCGCAGGCGTAGCAGGGGACGGGCCGGGCGATGACTCACACAAAGACACGGAGACACAGAATAAAGATTTTTCTTTGTGCTCTTTGTGTCTCTGTGTGATATATCCCTGGCGCACTTCAGACCAGCAGCAGCGCGCGGATCAGGTTGGTTTTGGAGAAATGGCCGCCGGTGAGGCGGCTCATATAGTCTTCAGGACCGAGAAGGCGGCGGCTAATTTCTTTCAGAGGAAGGCCTTGTTTCTGGAGCGCGTGGGCTTCCCCGGCCAGTTTTTCTAAATATGTGATTTTGCGCCGGATGGCGTCCGTAGCGTTCTCCACCATACCGGCGTGAGCGCAGAAGAGCGTCCGCGGGGCCAATTTCAAGACCTCTCGCAATGACTGGAGGGTTGCCCCCATATCCTCGTCTGCCCGCATGTAGCGTACCCGCTCGTGGATGAAGAGGTCCCCGCTGAAGAGCCAGCCCTGGCGCGGTTCAAAAAAGCAGACGTGGTCGGGGCAGTGGCCCGGGGTTGGGATGACCTCAAAGCGGTATCGGTCGGTCTCCACCCCATTCCTTAACGGTTCCACGGTGACATTCCCCGGTTGTCCCCAGACCAGGCGGCGGTAGAACTGGAGACGGGGAAAATGAGCCAGAATAGGGACGGCGTCGGGCGGGGCAGCGATGGGGAGGCCGAGAGCCCGTTGCAGCAACTTGTTGCCCCCGGCGTGGTCTTCGTGGTGGTGGGTGTTCACGGCCTGCTGGATGGGCCGGGTACAGCACCAGGCCAGCATCTGGCGCGCGGTGCCGGGGCAACCGGTGTCTATAAGCAGGCCGTCCACCCAATACGCGCTCACCGTGTAGAGCGCGCGACCGAAGGCCGTCCGGGCCATATGCAGGCGGGTGATCGGACCGTGTTCGGCGACCTGGAGCATCGGCGCTTTGGCGGGCGGAGGGATGGCGGGGTTTTGCGGCGGAGCCGCCGCAAAACCCC
>DAOTWK010000250.1:0-1768 GCA_034435815.1 Anaerolineae bacterium
CAACGCAGGTTGACGCCTGGCGCGCAGCGCCCGAGCAAGGCCGATTTCCAATCGGCGCACAGGCGTCAACACAGATTGACGCCCGGCGCCCAGCGCCCAAGCAAGGCCAATTTCCAATCAGCGTGAAAAACAGGAAAAATGACGGAACACGAAACACAAAACACGGAATACGAAACACGAAATGCCGAGTCGGAGCGGTCGGAACAGCCCATTGTGGGTGTCCGCTTCCAGGAAGGGGGGAAGATTTACTCCTTCCTCCCCGGCGCCTGCACCGACCTGATTCCTGGCGACTTCGTTGTCGTGGACACCGCTTGGGGGCGGCAGATCGGCCGTGTCGCCTTCATCCGGTATCTGTCCCCGGAGAAGCGTCGGGAAGACCTGAAAACGGTCCTCCGGCGGGCCACCGGCGCCGACCTGGCCCTGCGGCAACAATGGGAGGAGAAGGCCGGAGAAATCCTCCAGCAGTTGCACGCCCGCGCCCTCCGGGAATCCCTTCCGGTCAAGTTCGCCACCGCCGAGTACACCCTGGACGGCAAACGGCTCACCATCCTCTACGAGACGGAGGGCAAGGTGGACCTGGAGGGAATCCGGCAGGAACTGGCCGAAACCCTCCAGGTCCAGGTAGAAATGCGTCAGATTGGCCCTCGGGACCGGGCGAAACTGCTGGGCGGGTATGGGGCCTGCGGCGAGCCTCGCTGCTGTTCCCGCTTCCTGGCCGATTTCAGCCCCGTCTCCATCCGCATGGGCAAAGCCCAAGGTATCTCCCTCACCCCCTCCGACATCACCGGAATGTGCGGACGGCTCCGCTGCTGCATCGCCTACGAGTACGAGACCTACCAGGAGGCTCTCCAGGGACTGCCCAAACTCAAGAGCATCGTCCGCACTCCCCGGGGTGTGGGCAAGGTGGTGGACCTGGCCCCCCTGAAGAGGACGGTCATCGTCCAGATTGAGGACCAGCGGGTGGAAGTCCCCGCCGATGAAGTGGAAGTCCTGCCGAAAGATTTCCCCGTTTCCGGGCCTCAGGAGGACGAATGAACGCAAAGGGACGGGTTCTGGTCATCTTAGCCCATCCGGATGACCCGGAGTTCTTCTGTGGCGGGACAGTAGGCCGGTGGGTCCGGGAGGGCCGGGAGGTTATCTACGTTCTGGCGACCCACGGGGAGCGAGGCTCCGATGACCCGGCGGTCCCCACGGAGCAGTTGGCCCGCATCCGGGAAGAAGAACAGCGGGCCGCCGCGCGCGTCCTGGGCGTGCGGGAGGTCATCTTCCTGGACTACCCCGACGGCTCCCTGACCCCGACCCTGGAACTGCGCCGGGACCTGACCCGCCAGATCCGCCGCTGGAAGCCGGACGTGGTGGTCACCTGCGACCCCACCGTCCGCTACCGTTCCGGGTACCTGAACCACCCCGACCACCGGGCCATTGGCGACGCCGCGCTGGACGCCGTCTTTCCCGACGCCCGCAACCCCCGCCAGTTTCCCGAACTGCTGGCGGAAGGACTGGAGCCCCATCGGGTGCGGGAGGTCTACATCGCCGGCGCCGCCGAGCCGGATACGGAAGTGGACATCACCGACACCCTGCCCCTGAAACTGGAGGCACTCCGCCACCACCGCTCTCAGATCGCCGACCCGGACGGCCTGGAAGCCCGGCTGCGGGAATGGTACCGCAAAGAGGAGCCCGACGGGACGGTCCGGTACGTGGAGCGCTTCCGGCGGGTTGTGCTGAGATAGAGTAGGGGGTTTGCGGCGGGCGGCATAGCCGCCCGCCG
>DAOTWK010000251.1:0-3555 GCA_034435815.1 Anaerolineae bacterium
CGCCAGTGCCAGATGCCATCTTTATCGGATGAGAATATTCACTCCAACCCTTTGGGCGAGAGCAATTCTCCCCGAGGGGTCAATAGGCCGATCCCGAAAGTACGGGCAGCGTGCTCCGCGCTGGTATCCGCCCGGATACCATAGACATAAATGAGATAGGGGGCATCAAATCCGCTCCTGGCCAACCGGGAGCGAAAACCCTCCGACCGCATCCGGTTCACCCAATCCTCCACCGCGCGCCGGCCCAGGCGGACTTTGGCCTCCAGCACGACGTGGATATGCCGCCCCTCCAGGTCCTCCACCGGTAGAATAACATCCACCTCGCCGTCCGGGCGCCAGTATACCGGTTCTCCTCGCACCCGGTAACCTTTATCCTCCATCACCACCCGCAGGACATCGGCGGCCTCTTCCTCTACCGTAACGCCGACGATTCTCTCCAGCCGGCCCAGCCGGCCCTCAACGTTAGAAAGCCTTTGCTCCGTCCGCTTTTGCGCCTCGGCCAGTTCCTCCACGCGCATCTCGGTCCGCCGCTGCGCCTCGGCCAGTTCCTCCACGCGCATCTCGGTCCGCCGCTGCGCCTCGGCCAGTGCCTTCAGAGCAGATTCTATTCCAGCAAAGCGTTCTTCTGAGGCCTCCCGATATTTCCGAAACTCCTCCTCACCCCGCCGCTGCGCTTCAACTAACTCGCGAATAGCCTGATCGGTGTGCTTTTGCGCCTCAATAAGTTCGCGCACCGCTTGAGGGAGCGTCAAAATGTCATCCGTCAGCAGCAGGCGACGGAGTTCCTGCCGCCACTCTGGATGCCGCTCCAGAGCCGTTACCAGATCCAGGAACTCCCTTACTGTAAACGCCGCAGACACGTCTCACCTCCCGAACCAAGTCTACCACACAACCGCTATTTTGCCAATCCCTGCTACCTGCTACCCGCTTCCTGCTTCCGGTTATTTAACGCCTCCGCCAACAGTGCGCGCACCATCTGCGGGTTGGCCTTGCCGCCGGTAGCCCGCATCACCTGCCCCATCAGCCAGCCTGCCACCTGTTCCTTACCCGCCAGGTATTGAGCCACCTGTGTCGGATTTTCATCCAGTACCCGCTCCACCACTCCCCGCAGCGCCGCCTCGTCCGAAATCTGGGCCAGCCCCTTCTCCTCCACAATCTGACGGGCCGATTTACCCGTTGCAGCCATCTCGTCCAGCACTTCCCGCCCCGTATTCAGGTTGACGGTCCCCGTCTCCACCAGCCCGATCAGTTCCACCAGCGCCTGCGGACTCACCGGAAGTTCGGCAACCCCCTTTCCGGCTTCCTTCATCACCCGGAAGAGGTCCACCGTGACCCAGTTAGCAACCGTCTTCGGGCTGACCGTCCCCAGGCGGACCGCCGTCTCATAGTAATCGGCGACAGCCCGGTCGGCGATCAGAAGGTCGGCCTCGTAGGCACTCAGGCCATATTCGCTGATAAAGCGGGCCCGGCGCGCCTGCGGGAGTTCCGGCAACCTCTGGCGCAGTTCCTCCAACCACTCCCGACCGATTTCCAGCGGCGGCAGGTCCGGCTCCGGAAAGTACCGGTAGTCCTCCGCGTACTCCTTGCTGCGCTGGACGTAGGTCATCCCCCGGCCCTCGTCCCAGCCCATCGTCTGCTGAAACACCCGACCGCCGCCCTCCAGCACCTCTATCTGATGCGCAATCTCGTAGGCCACTGCCCGATAGAGCGCGCGGAAAGAGTTCAGGTTTTTGATTTCATGGCGCGGGTTCAGCACATCCGACCCCTTCGGGCGGACGCTGACGCTGGCCTCAAAGCGCATCACTCCCTTCTCCATATCCCCGGAGTTGACGCCCAGATAGACCAGAATCTCCCGCAGCCGCTCCGCGTACTCCCGGACCTCCTCAGCGGAGCGCATATCCGGCTCGGTGACAATCTCTATCAGCGGCACCCCGGCCCGGTTGAAATCCACCAGCGTGACGTTGCCCACATGGTACAGTTTGCCCGTATCCTCCTCCAGGTGAACGTTGTTGATCCGGACGCGCCGGGGGCCGGCCTCTGTCTCAATATCCAGGTACCCGTTGACCCCCAGCGGGAGCCCGTGCTGGGAAATCTGGTAGCCTTTGGGCAGGTCCGGGTAGAAGTAGGACTTGCGGGCAAAGAAGGAGACAGGCGGTATCTCGCAGTGAAGGGCCAGCGCGGTCATCAGCGTCAGTTCCACCGCGCGGCGATTGATGACAGGCAGCGTCCCCGGCATCGCCGTGCAGACCGGGCAGACGTAAGCGTTGGGCAACAGGTCACCCGTATCCTCCATCACTGGGCAGGCGCAAAACATCTTGGACCGGGTGTGAACCTGTGCATGAACTTCCAGACCGATGACAGCCTCGTACTCCACGCTTCCTCCTCTCCGGAATCTGGCTTTTGCCTCTTGCGCTTCATCGGCAGGGCACATTATCCACGGGGTGGGTTGGCGTTACCCCCCATTAGATACTTTCTCAAAAATGCTGCCATTTTGCCCAACGCGTCAATTGCGTCTCGGGAGGGCCTGTAGGTGAAGCCGTGAGGTGCATTGGGGTACTCATAGCACTCCGTTACAACTCCGGCGGCCCTTAACATTTCGCAGTATTTCAACCCCTCATCCCGCAGAGAATCCCTGCCTGCTACGATAATCAGCGCAGGGGGAAGTCCTTCCAGGTCCTCCCGCGTTGCATAGACCGGTGAAACGTAGATGTCTCTGACCTGGGTGGGATCAACGTAACAGGCATCAAACATCAATGCCATCCGGGGCGGAATAGCGCCTTTTGGCCGCGGTTTTTCCAGAGGACTGGTCGCCAAATCCAGCGGGGGATAATCCAGAATCTGGCACACAAATTGAAATTTCCCCTCCTTTTTCGCCCTGATGCACGTCACAGTGCTCAGATTCCCACCCGCGCTGTGCCCTCCGATAGCCATTCTGTCACGATTAATTCCAAACGTTTCCGCATTTTTGAAAACGTGCTCTACAACAGCGTACACCTGGTTCACTGCAACAGGATAGGGGAACTCCGGGGCTTTGGCGTAATCAATACTGATGATCTTGCAGCCCACCTGTCTGTGCAACTCTGAATTCATCCTTTCATCCATGTCGGCACTTCCGAGGACGAAACCGCCGCCATGCAGGTCAAAATAGACCGGAGCCATTTCGGTGCCCTGGAAACCGTACCACAGTGTCCTGACCCGTCCGAATTCGGTCTCAATAAACTTCTCTTCCCTCAGGGGGTTTCTGTAGCCGAGGCTCTGCAATTTCAGGTAAATCCCCATCAATTTGCGCAGAATCTTTGCCCTTTTGACATACTGCTCACGGGTTAACGGTTTCACCACCTTGCACCTCGCGTGCTTGACTCTCTATTTCCGCCCCTATCTTTCGGCCACTGCCTCTCTGCTCCCCCGCTCCCCTCGCTCCTCCGCTCCCTCTGCTCCCTGCGACTTGCGACCTGCGACCTATCCATACCTCCGCACAAACCGCCGCATCCGCTCCAGCGCCTCCTCTATCTTCTCGTACGCCGTCGCGTAGGAGCAGCGAACATATCCCTTCCC
>DAOTWK010000252.1:0-18348 GCA_034435815.1 Anaerolineae bacterium
GGCGGCGAAGCCGCCCCGCGCCCCCCGCCGCGCATGTCATCTGTGCCCACTGACACCCCAAAGCGGACGGCGGCGCCAATGCGGCGGGCTATGGCACCCCCCGGACCGTCCGGTAAATCGCCCCCAATAGCGACGCCTCCCCCTTCGCGTCCTGCGATAACTCCCAGACCATCACCCCACCCGCGCGCTCCAGCGCCAGCCGTGTCTTGGCCTGGACGGTGGGAATTCCGTTGTAGTGGACAGGGATGCCGTCCACCGTCACCATATCCTTCTGGGGCGCTTCCGGGTCCAGGGAGACCAGCGCCCGGTACTCCATCCATTTGGGCCGCCCGTAGAAGGGGATGCCCAGGACCGCCTTCTCCGGCGCAAGCCCCCGGCCCAGCCAGTAATCCAGCGCCTCCACCGCGTACGAGTATGGGGAATGCTCCGGGCCATCCCCGCCGTCGTAGGCCATAATGCCCAGATAGTCCACATACCCGAAGACCTCGTCGGGAACCCCTTCCGCCAGAGGCCCTTTGCCGACCACTGCCGCCGTCAGCAGGCGGCCATGGGCATGCATCTCTTCGCTCAGCACCCGCATCATTGCCCCGTAATGCCGCGCCGAATCCCCCGGGTCGGGATACTCCCAGTCTATATCCACTCCGTCCAGGCCGTAGGTGTCGCAGAAGGCCGTCAGGTTCTCCGCGAAGGCCCGGATACTCTCCGGATTGGCTGCCAGAGTCTCAAACCCCAGGTCGTTCCCATCGTTCCATCCGCCAACGGCAATGAGCACCTTGACCCCTTGTTCGTGCGCAGTGGCGACCAGGTTCTTCAGTTTGTCCGGGTTCTGGATGGGCAGCAGGCTCCCGTCGCCGCGCGGGTGGGGGAGGAGGAAGGCGTAGTGGACATGGGTCAGGTAGCCAAAGGAAATTTCGCGCGTCCGTCCGGACCAGGCCGTCGCGTATCCGACGATGCGAAATTCCCGGCGAGAGGGTCCCGAAGGGCGACAACCAGATAGCAGAAACATTCCGACCAAAACGCCAATAAGTGCCAGGCACTTTAGAAGTGCCTGGCACTTCGGATATTTCCCCAGACTCCAACGGTTCATCCCTTCGTCCCCGTCAGCGCCACGCTCTCCAGGATGTAGCGCTGGGTGAAGAAGAAGACGACGACAAGCGGAATCATCGTCAGCGCGGAGGCGGCCATAATCAGCGGCCATGGCTGCACCTGCACCTGGGGGTTGATAAGGTTAGCGATGACCACCGGGAGCGTGTACATATTGGCCCGCTGGAGATAGATGAGCGGCGCCTGGAGGGCGTTCCAGTTCCCTACGAAGAGGAAGACCGCAATGGTCGCCAGCGCGGGCTTGCACAACGGCAGGATAATGTGCCGCCAAATCTGAAAGTAGTTGGCCCCGTCAATCAGCGCCGCCTCATCCAGTTCTTTGGGAAGACCCATCATAAATTGCCGGAGAAGGAAGATGTAGAGCGCGCCGCCCGCGAAGAAACCGGGGATGATGATAGGGTTGTACGTCCCCACCCACCCGATTTTGTTGAACATCACGTACTGGGGGACCAACGTGGTCTGATACGGGAGCATCAGGGTGGAGAGCATCAGGAAGAAGACGATGTTACGCCCCGGCCACTGAATGCGGCTGAAGGCATAGGCGACGGCCGCCACCGATACCAGTGTCCCCAGGACCGCCAGCGTGGTGACGAAGGCGGAGTTGGAGAAATAGAGCAGCCAGCGGGAGTCCGTCAGCACCTGATGGTACGCATCCGCCTGAGGCTGCGCGGGCCACCAGGTGATGCGGGGAGAGTTGGCCTCTTCCATTGTCTTCAGGGAGGTGGAGAGCATCCAGAAGAGGGGGAAGAGCATAAAGCCGCTACCTGCCAGGAGGAGCAGGTAGACGATGCCGTTGCTGAACGCCTGGCGGATTTTGCGGGGCGGAAATGATTTGCGCCGGTTGGGTTGGGACATGCTTCAGGCCTCCTCGTACTCGTAATAGACCCACCGGTTGGCCAGACGGAACTGGATCAGGGTCAAAATCAGGATCAGAACCAGCAAAATCCAGGACATGGCCGCGCCGTAGCCAATCTTGTTGAAGCGGAAGGTGGAGCGCCAGAGGTAGTAGGCGACGAAGTAGGTGGACTGAGCCGGACCGCCGTTGTCGGTAAGGACATAGGATTGCTCAAAAATCTGCAGGGTGGCGATGATGCCGACAACCAGGTTGTAGAACGTGGCAGGGGAAATCATCGGGAAAGTGATGCGCCAGAAGCGCTGCCAGCCGCTGGCGCCATCCACCAGCGCCGCTTCGTAGAGGTGGGTAGGGACACTGCAGAGGGCCGCCAGGTAGATCATCATCATCGTCCCGCAACTCCAGACGCCGATGAAGATGATGGCCGGCTTGGACCACAACTGGCTCTGGTGCCAGAGGGGCATCACTTCCGGACCGGGGAGCCCCCGCGCGATAGCCTGATGCAGCAGGTTGAAGTTCCCGCGCTGTAGGCCCAGAAAGGCCGCATTGGTGATTTCCGTGAACCAGACCACCCCTTGGCGGACCGGCACCAGGAAGGGGAAGACGTCCTCTATCATCCGGATGAGCGTATTGAGGATGCCGTTATTGGGGTTCAGTACCAGCCGCCAGGTGATGAGCATCGCTGCGTTAGCCGCCAGCATCACCGGCAGGTAATAAATCATCCGGAAGACCTGCTCGCCCGGCAGTCTCCGGTACAGCATCAACGCCAGGACCAGCGCTGTCGCCAACTGAAGAGGGAGACCAAAGAGGGTGACGTAGAGGGAGTTCAGGATGGAGACCCGGAACTGGTCATCGGTGGTCAGCAACTGGATGTAGTTCTGCAGGCCGACCCACACCGGTGGGTCCGGGAGTTTGAAACGGGTGAAACTCCAGTACAGGGAAGCCAGTGTCGGACCGATGACGAAGATGATATACCCTACAATCCAGGGCGAAGCGAAGAAGTAACCGGCGAAGGTGCGGGATTGGTAGAGCCGGTTCTTCCCTTGCCAGCGGGCGACCAGTTTCGCCACCGACGCAACGGCCAGACTGGAGAGGATAATGAAGGCGACCGTCGCAATGGCCCAGACAAGAGTGTAGAGTTTCGGGTTCATGGTCACCTTTCAGGGGTATCCTCCCGCAGGCTGATGCCTGCGGGAGGATGCATTTTTATTGTAGCCACCTACTCGCTTTTGCGCAGGCGTTGGGTAGCACAAGATTTATCTTGTATCTTGCGCAGCGATAGGCAGTTACCCCGACATTTTATGGCAGCCGCCCGGCATCCCGCAGAATCTGGGTGTACTTCTCCTGGATGTTCTTCAGAGTGGTATCCAGGTCCTGAGCATCGGAGAAGTAGAGCGGCATCTCCGCCATCAGGACGTCGCGGAACTGGGCCGTCTCCCGAATGTCGGCGAAGCCGATGCCGTACTGGCCCATCAGTTCGCCCATCTTCTTCATTACGACATCCTTCTCCACATAACCGAACCAGGCATCCTTGCGAGGCGGGAAGGAGCCGAAGTGGGAGTTATAGGTGTTCAGGTTCTGGGCGGAGCCCAGGAATTTCAGAAACTCCACCGCCTCGGGAATGTGCTTGGAGTAGGCGGGGATGGCGAGCCAATCGTTGAAGACCTGGACCACCGGCTTGCTGTTGGGGAAGTCGGGGTTGGTGAAGCCGGGGAAGAGTTCAATCTTCTCCCAGATGGGGTCGCCGGTCGCCGGGGCGCCCCAGAGGTTGCCCCACTGGCAGGCTACCAGGTCGGAGGCCAAGAGCGCCCCCGTCGTCTCCGGCAGGCCGGCGGTCTGCTCGTTGGGCAGCACGGCCCGGCGCCGGTCGTACATGAACTGGAGCGCGGCCTTCGCCTCAGGGCTATCAAAGTTGGGGCTGCCGTCATCCTTGTAGATGGAGCCGCCCAGGGTCCAGATGAGGGAGATGTACTCCTGCCAGTCATCCAACGGGGTGAAGCCCTGGCGCTTCAGTGCCCCGCCCTCCACGATGGTGGCATCGCCCGCCAGTTTGACCATTTCGTTAAAGGTCGCGGGCACCTTATCCCAGCCGACTTCCTTCAGGATGTCGGTGCGGCACATGTAGGCGCGCGGGGCGGTCAGCCAGGGGAGGCCGCGCGGCTCGCCCTCCCACATCACCGTGTCCAGCGTCCCGGGGATGAACTGGGCCCAGTCCGGCCAATTCTTGAAGTACGCTCCCAGCGGCGCCAGCCGGTCGCCGTACTCGGCCACATACTCAGAGCCCAGGTTGAGGATGTCGGCGCCCTCACCGGCCGCGAAGTAGCCCTGGACTGTCTCATCCAGCGTCCCCCAGTTGACGTAGACGAACTCCACGTTAATGTTGGGGTACTCCTTCTGGAAGGCCGGGACGACCTCTTCCTCTAGCCACTTGTCGGTCTTATCGGGGATGTAGTCTACGACCATGACCTGAATGGTGACCTTCTCCACCGCCGGGGGCTGGGTGGGCTGGGCTGGCGGTTGGGTCGGGGTGGGGGTCTGTTTGGGCCCGCAGGCTGCCAGCAGAACCGCCACCACGCTCAGAACGGCCACGAGAGTCCACAATTTGCTGCGCATTTTTTCTGACCTCCTTCTTGGTAAATGGAACGGATCCGATACATCTCTGTTGCGGCCGGGGAAATATGTATCCTTTAACTATCGCGCACCACCTCCTTTTCAGAATCGTTTTTTGTCGGCGGCGAGGCCGGCCAAAACATCAAAGCAACCGCGCCAGTTGTTCCTCCACTTCCTGCGCGAGGCGGTCAATGAAACCACGCACGTAGGCCACAATGTCCTGCTCCGGGTCCTCCAGCAGCGGGGTCAGGTCCATCGCGAAGGTCGCGCCTGTACGGATGTCCACCTCGTGGGTCTCGCTGTAGGTGGCATGGGCCCGCCGGCGGCCCATCGTCGCCAGGTCGTACCGCTTCCCGCCGCTGATTTGGGAATCGTAGAGGCCCAGCAGGGCCGCCTGCAGGTTCTCCCGGGCGGAAAGGTCCAGCACCACCTTATCCGCGTCGGGGAGCCAGTCCAGGTCCCGCCAGACCTCGCACCCGTAGAGGCGTCGGGGCCGCATCTCAGAGGGAAGTTGCCGCAAGGCCTGAATCGTCCGCAGCGCCACTGCGACGTGGGTGGGATGCTTGTCCGCCAGGTTGTGGGTGTAGACGACCTCGGGCCGGGCCAGCCGGAAGATGGCCTCCAGGTCGGCGACGGGGTCCGGGTTCCGCCCGTCCTTGACCGCCGCGCTGGGCCAGTCCAGCAGGACCAGCGCGCCGTATTCGCCCACTACCGCAGCCTTCTTCTGCTCCTGAATCCGCACCGCCCGCATCTGGTCGTCCGTGTAGTCCCGATAGAGGCCGTCGCGGGGAGAGCCGCGCCCGTCGGTCACCACGACGGCGCAGAACCAGCGGTCGGGCCGCTGGAAGCACTGGAGGATGCCCTCCGCCGCCAGAATCTCCACGTCGTCCTGATGGGCGCCGACGGCCAGATGCGTGGTCCGGACCAGGGCCTCCTCAGGGGGAAGCCCGTCCGGCACGAAAATCTGCGCGGTGGGATTGCGGAAGTTCATGGGTCCTCCTGAATCACCGGCAAACTGGCCGCTGCGACGGCCTGGCCCACCCGTCGGCTCCGCTCGTCGGGGAGATGAATCTCTATTCGGTCCGCCAGGTCCGGAAATTCCACCTGCAGCACGCTCCGGGCCGCCTCCAGCAGGATGCGCCCGCCGCTCCCCGAGGTGCATCGTCCCAGAATCAGGACGTGCTGCACGGGGTAGAAGTCGGCGTAGTGGGCGATAGCATAGCCCAGATAGACGCCCATGGTCTCCCAAATCAGACGGGCATTTTCGTGGCCCTTCTCCAGGTACTCCTGGACGTGGGCCAGTTTCTCCGCTTTGGAGAGGCCCTCTGGGATGCGGATGCCCACCTGAGGTGCCAGCCGGAAGACGGCCTGCTGGGAGAGGTACTGGGAGCCCACCCCCCGGTCGCCCGACCATTCGTCGGCAGGGGCCTGGGGGTTGTAGTCAATCGGGGCGAAGGCCAGTTCGTCCAGCCAGTCTGTCAGGAGGCCTTCAGGGGTCACAAAACCGGCGGCCTCGCTGGAGCCCAGCGCGATGCCCAGAAGAGCCGTCGTCTCCAGGGACATGGCGCCCGCCAGCGCGGCCACCTCGCCGTCGTTGACGACCACCAGCGGGACCCCCAGTTCCTGGCCCAGGCGCAGGAAGAGGGTCCGGACCTGGTCAAATCGCTCCAGCGGGACGCCCCGGAAGAGGGAAGCGACGCGTACCTGATTATCTACATACACACCGGCCGCGCTCCCGCCGATGGCGTCCACACGCGGCAGGTGCTCTGCAGCCCGCTGCAGGCCCTGGAGAATCTCGTTGTAGTGATAACGGGGGTCCGCCTGGGTAGTCGGCTCCCAGATGACCTCCTCGCTGAAGACGACCTGACCGTCCACCACTGCGGCCACCTTCCGATCGGACGCGCCGAGGTCAAAACCGATGCGATAGCCATCCAGGTGGCCCCCCAGAGCCTGGTACTGCTCTTGAGAGGGGGGGACTTCGTCGGGATGACAGAGGACCCAGGTAAAGGAGTGACCATATACCGTCTCGCCCATGAAGTGGTAATCAAAGGCGCGGGTCCCTTGAGGGCCGTAGCGGGACTGGAGGTACTGGCCGACCGATTCGGGACCGCCGACCCAGGCCCGAAAACCGCCGCGCTGCCAGAGGAAGAACTTGAAAAGCCGTTCGGCGTACCCGAAGTTGGCGCTGGCCCGAGGGTGAGTCTCTGGCAAGATACGGGTCTCCAGGCGGGAGATGGAGCCGCCGGGCCGCTCCAGGGCCAGGACCAGAGGGTCTCCTCCTCCCGCTTCCTCCACGGCCTGGCGGAACGCGCGGTTCGCTACAGCGGCGGGCCGGAAGTCCGGGTCCAGCGGCGGGATGACTCGCGGCAGGATGGCAAAGAAAGGCATCGGGCCTCCTTCGGGCAGGTAATAGTCACCTTTGAGGTGGCTGTCGCTGGTTACATCCTCAACAGTGCAAACAGTCCCAGGCGGCGGGCCAGGACCAGCGCGGAGGCACCCAGGATGACCATATCGCCAGAATCTATGGGGGATAGGTCTATCCGGACCTCCCGGGCAACCCTCTCCAGAGCACGGGCGCGCGCTTCCTGACGTATGGCCTCCAGCAGCGGTTCTCCGAAGCGGGTGATGCTGCCCGCCAGCACAATGTGTCGGATGCCCAGCACGCTGACCAGCGTGGCAACGCCGAAGCCCAGGTAACGACCCATCTGGAGGACCATCTGGCGGGTTGCCTCATCTCCGGCCAGGAAGGCCTCCAGGATGGCATCCAGGGGAATCGGGTCCGGCGTGTTGGCCCAGCGGTGGAGGAGCGAGTCGGGGCGGCCCTGAGCAATCGCAGCCGCCTGGCGCAGGAGGGCCCGGGTGCTGACGACCGTCTCCAGGCAGCCGCTGTGCCCGCACTGGCAGGGCTCCCCTCCCTCCACAACCCGCAGATGGCCAATCTCCCCGGCGCCGAAGGCGTCGCCGGAGAGGAGACGTCCGCTGAGGACAATCCCCACACCCAGGCCCCGTTCCACCTTGACGACTGCCAGGCTCTCAGCCTCCCGTTTCCCGCCGAAGTAGTATTCGGCCAGGGCGGCGGCGTGGCAGTCGTTGGCCACATAGACCGGAAGGCGGTACTGCTGCTCCAGCAGCGCGCGCAGGGGAAGGTCCCGCCAGTCCAGGTTGACGGCCTGGTAGACAATCCCGCGCACCGCGTCCACCAGCCCGGGAGTGCCGATGCCGATGCCCAGGAGGGGCCGGTCGGCCTGGGCGACCAGTTGGTCTATGGCCTCCCGGACCAGTTCCATAGCCCGGTCGCCATCGCGGCTGAGGAGGGGGAGGCTGATGCGGTGCTGAATCTGGCCGCGCAGGTTGACCAGAGCGCCCCGGAAGGCGTCACTGGCCAAGTCCAGGCCGATGAGGTAGCGGGCGTTATCCACCAGATTGAGGAGGATGGGTGGCTTGCCGCCGGAGGAGGGGCGGAACCCCACTTCCTCTACCAATCCCTGCTCCATCAGTTCGGCGACGACGTCGGAGACAGTGGTGCGGGTGAGATGGGTGGCGCGAGCGATGTCAGCGCGGCTGATGGGGCCGTGCTCGTGGATCGTGCGCAGAACCAGGCGGGTGTTATGAGCCCGGGTCTGTTGACGGGTGGCCTTGGGCCAGCGAGGTTGGGTGATAGCGACAGGGATTGATGTATCCATATGGATTGAAAAGTCAGTGGATTTACAAAATGGTCTGTTGTTGAAAGACAGCCCCCTGAAGCATACATATTATACCACATCTCTGTTAGTTTGTCAAGTGAATTTACAAAGTTGCGGGGCCTGTCAGTTCTCTAACCCTCTTACCCTCACCCCTTGCCACCACCGCTCGTCTTTCAGCAAGGGAAAACTCTCGCCCCTATCCTGGCCTCTCCCCTGAACTTTTCCCTTTGGGGCGGGAGGGCTGAAAAGCATAATTAGAAGGCGACCGGTGCGGGCAAAGGGAGATAAGAGAGGTAAAGGGGGAGGAGAAAGCCTACCGCTCTCCATAGCGGGGGCAAAGCCACAAACAATCTGCGCTTGTCGGAGGGAGAACCGAACAGTTACAATGGGGGTTGCCCCCGCCCATGTGTCTTCTTTTTCATTCTAATCTTTTTTCAAGGCATCTATCACCAAACTCTGACAATTTATGGGTAATATAAAAGCACAACACAAGGGTACACGTTCAGAAGGTCGCTGGCAGGAGGAGAAATTTGGAGGCGGCTCGCAGGGAGAGTACAGTCGTACAAAGTGGTCGCAAAGGAAAGACTGCGCAGGCGTTGCGCCGCCTTCCCATTGGGCTGGCGGTTGCGCCACTGCCGCTTCTGGATGCGACCTGCATCGTTCTCAGCCTGTGGGGTGCTTACTACCTGCGGTTCCAGGTCCTTCCTTACTACAACCCGGTCTCTCCAGTTTTGTACCTTCAACTGACCCTTCTGGCTGTTCCAACGTGGCTGGTCATCTTTGCCCTCTACGGTCTCTATCACCCGGAAAACCTCTTTGGTGGACTGCAGGAATATGCCGGTGTCATCAACGCCTGCACGGTCGGATTGGTGGGGATTATCCTCTACAGCTTCCTGGATCGGCAGGGGCCTGAAGAAATTTCGCGTGGCTGGCTGGTGCTGGTCTGGGGGCTCTCCGTCCTGACGGTGGGGATGACCCGTTTCCTCTACCGACGCCTCGTCTACCGTCTCCGGCAGCGCGGGCTGTTCGCCCGCCGGGTGCTCATCGTGGGGGCTAATGACGAGGGACGTGGTATTGCAGACCAGTTGCGGGCTGCACCCCAGGCCGGAATGGAAATCGTAGGCTTTCTGGATCCTCGGGAGTTTTCCGAATTTTCTACGGATGAACTGCCGGTGTGGAAGGGCTTGAATGCGCTGGGAGAACTGGTCCAGCAATGGGGAATAGAAGAGGTCATTGTTGTCCCTACTGCCCTGCGGCGGGAGGAATTGCTGGAATTGTATCGGGACTGGGCCAGGCAAGAGCGCCCACGGATTCGCCTCTCCTCGGGCCTCTACGAACTATTCACCACCGGCGTCCAGGTACAGGAGGTGGGATTTGTCCCTCTGGTCAGCCTGAACCGGACCCGCATCACCGGTATGGATGCTCTGATGAAGGCAGCGCTGGACTACGTCGGCGCGGCGCTCCTGCTGGTCCTCCTCTCCCCGCTTTTCCTGATTATTGCGTTCTCCATTCGGCTGGATTCACCAGGGCCGATTATCCACCGCCGACGCGTGGTGGGATTGAACGGGCGCGTTTTTGATGCCTACAAATTCCGCACGATGATCGTGGATGCCGATGCCTATCTGGAAAATCACCCCGAACTGAAACGAGAGTGGGAAGAGATGGGGAAGATCCGCAACGACCCGCGCGTCACACGGGTGGGGAAATGGCTCCGTCGCACGAGTCTGGACGAGTTGCCCCAACTGATCAACGTGCTGAAAGGGCAGATGAGCCTGGTCGGGCCGAGGATGATTACCCCCGCCGAACTGGCCCGCTTCGGCCGATGGCAGCACAACCTGCTCACGGTCAAACCCGGTCTCACCGGCCTCTGGCAGGTCAGCGGACGGGCCGACCTTTCATATGAGGAGCGGGTGCGGCTGGATATGTACTATATCCGCAACTACACTATCTGGCTGGACTTGCGGCTCCTGCTGCACACCGTCCGGGTGGTGCTCCAGGGGAAAGGAGCGTACTGATGGACCCAAGAGGAGGCCCCATGTTGATTATCGCCCGAGCGCCGGTACGGATCAGTTTCGGTGGCGGTGGAACAGACATCCCGGCTTACTATGAGCGGCACGGAGGGTTCGTTGTCAGCACAACCATCAACTACTATGTCTATACCATTCTGACCCCCGGTCAGCCGGACGGGGTGCAGATTTTCTCCGCGGACTATCGCTCTTTCACCCAGCGTCCGATTTGTGAAGACCTGATCTGGAATGGGGACCTGAGTCTGCCGAAAGCCATCGTCTACTACTTCAATATCCGGGATGGGCTGACGGTCTTCCTGGCCTCCCAGGTACCGCCGGGTACGGGATTGGGCTCATCGGGGAGCGTGGCCGTCTCTATGATCAAAGCGCTGGCTTTCTGGTGTGGGCTGGACCTGGGCCCAAAAGAGGTCGCCGAACTGGCCTGTTTCATAGAAATCCACAAGTTGGGTATGCCCGTGGGGAAGCAGGACCAGTACGCAGCGGCCTTTGGTGGCTTAAACTGTTTTACCTTTCTCCGCGACGGTGTCCGGGTAGAGCCGCTGCGGATGCCTCCTCAGGCCCGCCAGGAACTGGAACAGGGATTGATGCTTTTCTTCACTGGTATCTCCCGCCAGTCCTCCACCATCCTGAAGCGACAACAGGAGGCCAGCCAGAGGGAGGACCGCGAGACGATTCGCCGGCTGACGGCCATCAAGGAACTGGGGCAGGAAATCCGACGCGCTCTGGAAAACGGGGACTTATGGACGTTTGGAGAACTGCTTCACCGCTCCTGGTTGGAAAAGCGCCGGGTGACGGAAGGAATTACCAACCCCGAACTGGACCGCTACTACGAGGTGGCCCGCGAGGCCGGAGCACTGGGAGGAAAGATGACGGGCGCTGGTGGCGGCGGATTCCTGATGCTCTTCTGTCCACCGGCGCGCCAGGACGCAGTCACCGAAGCACTGACGGCTCTGGGACTCCAGCGGCGCCCGTTCGCTTTTGAGAACGAAGGGGTCCAGATCATGCAGGGCATACCGTGGACCCGTTCCTCACCCCGTTACCCTTTCGGTGTCCTGTCTCAGCCCGTGGGCGCTGAATCAGGAGGATTCTCGGCTTAGGGGCGATTCTTGTGGTTGTCCGGGGCGCCACCGGCCTCTTCTCCTGGCCTGCAACCAAGAGAAGGGGATGAAGGAGGTGGGGGGAGAAAGAGACCCTCCCAACCCGGCTGGAGCAGGTTCAGAAAAACCTACACATGTCCGGTAGTCGCTAACGATGATGACAACGCCTTCAGAAAATCTATTGGCAGATGTTGCACCCCCTATTCCCTATCAGGAGAGATAGTCTGTGGAAGAGATTCGCCAATACCTGACCGAGGTCCAGCAAGTTCTGGGGCGGATTCCGCTGGAAGCGCTGGAAGAGGCCATAGATGTCCTGCTCAGCGCGGCATATGTGGGGAGCACTGTCTTTATTATGGGCAATGGTGGGAGCGCGGCCACCGCGTCCCACTTCGCATGCGATCTGGCGAAGGGGGCCATCGTCCCCGGCGGCCCGCGTTTCCGGGCCATCGCTTTGACAGACAACGTCCCTCTTATCACTGCCTGGAGCAATGACGTGGCCTACGAGGACATCTTCGCCGAGCAACTATGCAACCTGATGGGTCGGGGGGATGTGGTGGTCGCGTTCAGCGGCAGCGGGAATTCCCCCAACGTCCTGCGGGCGGTCGCTCTGGCCCGCCAGCAGGGTGGCATCACCATCGGCTTCTCCGGATTTGACGGCGGGCGGTTAAGCCGGATAGTGGACGTTCCCGTGGTGGTCTCCTGTCATTGCATGGAGCAGATTGAAGACGTCCATCTGGTCCTTTGCCACCTGACGACCACTGCCCTTCGCCAGCGGCTACAGCGGATTGAACCACCTCTCTCGCTGAGCCTTTACTACCCGATATCGCGGGAAGCCATGGCTCCAAGCACCGATTCCATGTAAACCACTTCTCAGGTGGCCTCTATGCAACGGGCAGTATTTATTGACAGGGATGGTGTGATTTGTCGCAACCGTAAGGACCACGTGAAATCGTGGGAAGAATTTGTTTTCCTGCCTGGTACACTGAACGCCCTGGCCCGGTTGAGCCATTCGGACTTCCTGGTCATCGTGATTACCAACCAGGCCATCATCAGCCGGGGCATAGTACCTGCCGAGGTGGTAGAGGACATTCACCACCGGATGGTCCGGGAGGTGGAGGCTGCAGGCGGGCGGATAGACCGGGTTCTGTATTGCCCCCATCGTCCCGACGAAAACTGCGGTTGCCGCAAGCCGCAGCCGGGGCTACTCCTCCAGGCCGCGAGGGAGATGAGAATTAACCTTCCCTCCTCCTGGCTCATCGGTGACGCCCTGAGCGATATAGCGGCCGCGCGACGGGCCGGCTGCGGGCGATGTCTGGTGCTGACGGGCCGGGGACGGCGGGAACTGATTCGCTGCTGGCAGACTGGCGAGCGGGGATTCCGGGTTGCTCTGGACCTGGACCATGCCGTCCGCGCTCTTCTGCGGATGGAGCGAGCCTCGAGGCACATCCCAACGCCGGTCTGGGGCAGTCGGTAAGTTATGAGGCAGGAGTCGTTCATATCTCGCGAAGCCGATGCCGCCGCCGTGGCCGCCCGGGAAGGCCCCCTCCGCTATTATCTGCGCGGCCAATCCACCCGTCTGGCGCGGTATGTTCTGGAGCAGACCCTCTTTGCCCTTTTGGGAGGTATTCCGGGGCTGGTGGGCATTGGGTTGCGCGCTCTGGCCTACAAATTGATCCTCTCCAGCGATGGCCTGCCCATAATTGAGGACCACGTCCGGCTGGCGCAGCCCGCCAATATCCACCTGGGGCGGCAGGTTTATCTGGACCACGGCGTCTACCTGCATGCCTGCCCCCAGGGCATTTTCATCGGCGACCGCACCTTTGTGATGCACAATTCCGAACTGCATGTTTACAACTTCCGAGGGCTCCCTCAATCCGGCATCTGGGTGGGTGAAAACTGCTTCATCGGTGAGTTCTGTCTGATCCGGGGGCAGGGCGGTGTCCGCATCGGTCGGTCGGTCCTGCTGGCCCCCCGGGTGCAACTGCTGGCAGTGGAGCACATCTTTCAGGACCCCAGCCGCCCGGTGATGGAGCAGGGTATCATTGCCCGGGGAATCCAGATTGGGGACGGCGCATGGATCGGCGCCGGATCTATCGTCCTGGACGGGGTGACGGTGGGCGAGGGCGCTGTGGTGGGGGCCGGCGCTGTGGTCACCCGTGACATTCCGCCCTTCGCTGTTGCCGTTGGGGTGCCCGCGCGGGTGATTCGCCAGCGGGAAATGCCGCCAGCGCCGCCCGAATCCCCCCCCTTGCCGGAGCGTCCGCCGCGGTTGTGGAGATAAAGCCCTAACGGGCCAGGCACTTTCGGACGCGCCTGGCATGTCCAAGTTTGTTTCAGGAGTTGAAAGATGAACGTCCTTTCAGTTGTCATACCTGCCTACAACGAAGAGCGGGGCATCGCTCAAATTATTGAGCGCACGCTCTCCATCCGCCTGCGGCTCCGGGAAGTCGGTGTGGAGGATATGGAACTGCTGGTGGTGGACGACGGTTCCCGCGACCGGACGGCGGAGATTGCGGCCCGCTATCCGGAGGTCCGCCTGATCCGTCATATGGTCAACCTGGGGTACGGCGCGGCCCTCAAGACCGGCTTCAACCACGCGCGGGGGAATCTGCTGGGGTTTCTGGACGCTGACGGTACCTATCCGCCCGAGTATTTCCCGGAACTCTGCCAGGTGGCCCTTCAGGAGGGAGCAGACCTGGTGATCGGCTCCCGGATGTCCGGCGCAGAAAGCGAAATGCCGCTGGTCCGGCGGGTGGGCAATGTCCTCTTCGCCGGACTGGTCAGCATTCTGGGCAACCACCGCGTCCGCGATAGCGCCAGCGGGATGCGGGTCATCCGGCGGGAGGTGCTCTCCCGTCTCTATCCCCTGCCCGATGGGCTGAACTTTACCCCCGTGATGAGCACGCGCGCCATCCACGAACAGGTGCAAATGCGGGAAGTGGCCATCCCGTACAAGGAGCGGGTCGGACGGTCCAAACTGAACGCGCTGCGGGACGGCATCCGCTTCCTGCGGACCATTATCTGGACCGCCCTCAACTATAATCCGGTGCGGGTCCTGGGGCTGGCTGGGCTGGGGCTGGGCGGGGTGGCGGCCCTCATCGGCGCGGTCATTGTCGGCATGCGCCTTTCTGGCATCACCCGGCTGGGCCCCTGGGGTGTCGTCGCCGTCTTCATCGCTGCCCTGTCCGCCGTCGCCGGGGTCACTCTCTTCTCTCTGGGAGCGACTTTCAACTATTTGGTCTCGCTGTTCCATAAACGGCCTATCCGCCAGGGGCTCTTCGGCAATCCCATCTTTGACCGCCCGCTGGAGCGCCATTTCGGCTGGATGGGCGTGGTGGTAACCCTCGCCGGGCTGGCGCTGGGGGCTGGGAGCCTGGGCTTCGCACTGGGCGGATGGCCCGTGGAGCGGCTCTGGCTCTACCTGCTGGGCGCGGCGATGCTGGCGCTGACCGGCTTGCAACTTTCGGTCTTCTGGGTCATCATGCGGGTCCTGGAGGAACTGAGCCAGCGGGAGATTCTGGTAAATCGGGACCTGGAGGGACGACCGTGCAGGGAGTAAACCGGGGCGCCGGTATGCAGGAACGGGTCCACCCGCCCGCGTTCCCGGACGCGGACGAGGTGGTGCGGGCCAGTATCGCGGCTCAGCCGGAGGAGGCGGTGGACATCCTCTTTGTCAACCCGCCTGCGCCCGACGGCGGCATCTGGATTCGGAGTCAGCACCGGGTGGGGCGCCGGTCCCGCGAAGGGATGATATGGCCCCAGGTCAGTCTGGCCCAGATGGCGGCCCTATTTCCCGACAAACGAGTGGATGTGGTGGACGCCATTGCCCTGCGGATGGACTGGGCGGCCTTTGAGAAGTTGCTGGAGGAGAAGCGCCCCCGCTACTACGTCACCCAGGTCACCGCGCCGACGCTCCGAAATGACATGTACGGCACCTTTCTGGCCCGCAGTATGGGCGCCGTCACCATCACCTTCGGCACTCATGTCACCCCGATCCCCAGAGAGACGATGCGCGCGTTCCCCACGCTGGATTTCGCCCTGCGCGGAGAGCCGGAATTGACGCTGCGGGAACTGGTGGATACGCTGGATTCGCTCGCCGCGGGCGCGCCATTGCCGGAGGGCTGGCCATGGGTGAAACCGGACGTCCGCGAGCGCCTGGGGCGCCTCTTCGCCGACGCCGACCCGGACTGGCGGCCCGCCTGGACTACCGAACCGCTGACCCGAACCACGGCCCTTTCGGCGATTCGGGGGCTGGTCTGGCGGGACGGTGACGAGATTGTTGTTAACCCCGACCGGCCCTTCATCCGCCGTCTGGACGACTTGCCGCTCCCCCGGCACGACCTGCTGCCGCTGAAAAAGTACCGCGCGCCCCTGGTAGGGGGGCCGTATGCCTTCGTCGTCACCAGCCGGGGCTGCCCCGGTGGCTGCCGTTTCTGCATCAAGCACGTCTCCTACGGCCAGTCTGTCCGCTTCCGCTCGCCCGAGAACATCTTGGAGGAACTGGAGCAACTGGTAGGGCTGGGCGTCCGTCACATCCATATGTACGCCGACCTGTTCACCGTCAGCCGGGAGCAGGTAATAGGGCTCTGCGAGGGGATTCTGGAGCGGGGCCTGCGGATCCGCTGGACCTGCAACAGCCGGGTGGACTTCGTGGACCCGGAGATGCTCCGGATGATGGCCCGCGCGGGGTGCTGGATGATTTCGTGGGGGATTGAGTCGGGGAGCGAGGAGGTCCTGCGGCGGGCTGGAAAGGGGATTCGGCTGGAGCAGGTAGGGCAGGCGCTGCGGTGGGCGAAGGAGGTGGGCATCCGTAACTGGGGCTACTTCATCATCGGCCTTCCTGGCGAGACGGAGGAGACGATTCAGCAGACCATCCGCCTGGCCCTGCGGCTGCCGCTGGACTTGGCGCTTTTCCACATTGCCGCGCCGTACCCTGGCTCGCCGCTCTTCTTTGAGGTAGTGGAGAAGGGGTGGTTCCGCCCCGGCACCCGTTGGGAGCAGGTGGATATGGACCGCTCCACGGTGCTGGATTATCCCCACCTGCGGGCGGAGGAACTGGAGCGGTGGGCTCGGCGGGCGTTCCGGGCATGGGCGATGCGGCCGGGCCCGGCTCTGACCTACCTGAAGATGCTGCTGAGTTCGCCATCGCTCTGGAAGAGCGCTGTAAAGATCGGGCTGGAGAGTCTCGGCTGGGCGGCGGGGTAGCAAAGATGGGGATTTTGGGGCCGGCGGCCTTGCCGCCGGCCCCAAAAATACAGGGGGCGGGCGGCAAAGCCGCCCGCCCCCTGCGTTTTTTCTCATAAATCCGGTTTGGGAGGCGGCGTGAGAGGGGGCTTGGCCGTCGGATACGGCAGGCGGGGGTGAAAAAGCCCCTTGAGCGTGTAGACGAAGGATTGTCGCACCTCGTTCAGTTCCCTCAGTGTGATCGGACAGTCATCTAACTGCCCCATCTCCAGCACTTCCCCGAATATCTCCCCCACAACCTGTGCCAGGTCCTCCGGTGTGGTGGGGCGACGGGCCCGGACAGCGGCCTCGCACCGGTCCGCCAGCATCACCAACGCCGTCTCCCGGCTCCGAGGCCGAGGGCCCCGGTGGCGAAAATTTGCCTCGTTGACCCATGATGGGTCGCCTGCCTGCTCCACTGCCCGCTCGTACTGGAATCCAGCGCGGCTGGTCCCGTGGTGCTCAGTGATGAAGGCCCGAACCCAGGAGGGGAGGCGGTAGCGGCGGGCCAGTTCCAGCCCATCCTGGACGTGGCCGATGATGACCTGCGCGCTGGTGTAAGGGTCCAACTGGTCGTGGGGATTCGCGCCTTCCATCTGGTTCTCAGCGAAGAAATAAGGGCGGGCAATTTTGCCGATGTCGTGGTAGTACGCTCCCACCCGTACCAGCAGCGGGTTGAGGCCAATCCGTTCGGCCGCCTGTTCGGCCATGCTGGCGACCATCAAGGAGTGATGGTACGTCCCCGGTGCTTCCCGCAGTAGCCGCTGCAGGAGCGGATGGTCCGGACGACTCAACTCCAGGAGCCGGAAGGTGGTGGGCAGCTCAAATAGAGGGCCGAGGAGGAAGAGGCCTGCCAGGGCCAGGCTGGCGGAAATCAGCCCATTGGTAACCGCTCCGGTCAGCGCCAGGCCGAACGATAGAAGGTCTGGATGAGGAGCGATGGGGGCAAAAGCCATCAGTACCCCCATCATTGCCAGGGCCGCAATGAATCCAGCGCGAAACAGGATGGTCGGACGGTCGGTATGGCGGACGGCCAGGGTCGCCGCAGTACTCCCAACCGTCGCGTACGCGGCCAGTTCCAGGGACTGGTCCCCGATCAGGCCCATAGCGGCCCCGACCAGCACACTGGCGGCCAGGCCCACGGGAGTACCCAACGTGACGGTCGCCAGCATCCCCAGCGCCGGTGCCGGAAACAGGTACCGCAACACGGTCCGGTCGGGGACCATCAGGCGGACCAGCGCCAGAAACAGGGCCAGCAGCAGCGTCAGCAGAAGCGATTTCCGCCCCTCCTGTAACACGTCCGGCTGGAAGCGGGCCAGAACGACCCCCGCTAACAGTACGCCCAGTACGGATAGGATGCCGTTGGCAACAACCTCCGTCCAGCGGGTGCGGGGTTGTTGCAGGCCCAGTTCCTGCAACGCTTCCAGGTCCAGGGCGCTGACCCGCTGTCCCTCCCGCACGATAACCTCGTTGGCCTCAAACGTGCGGATGACAGGTGGGACTGCCTCCCGTGCAGCCTGGCGGGCCTGTCGGGTGGCCTCTTCGTCGTAGAAGGAATTGGGGGCAATGAGCCGCTGGGCCAGGGCAGTGGTGACAGATGCCTCATCGCTGGAGAGGTCCAGCCCGACCAGTGCGGCAGCCTGCTGCCGCGCCAGGTCTATACTGTCCTCTCGCACTCCCCGGCGCATCGTCTCCGCGACGACATTGAGGACTTCCAGTTGCACCCGGTTCCAGGACTCGTCGGAGAGAGC
>DAOTWK010000253.1:0-4267 GCA_034435815.1 Anaerolineae bacterium
GGGCGATGCTGCCGAGTAGCAGAGCCAGCATGAGCATCGAGACCTTTGCCAGAATGATCCCGCCGCCGCCAAACCCCACATACTCATCCCACCAGAAAACCCAGGATGTAGGCCAGAGTGGTGCCCAGGTTGACGGCAATATTCAGCCCACAGGCGGCCTCCAGACGGCGGGGATGGCGGTATACCCCGCGCAGCACGGCAACCACCAGTCCTGCGGAGATAAGGAAGATGGGTGCGTAGAAAAGGAGCGTCCGGACTGGGACTCCGGCCATCACGGATCCAATCATCCCCAGCCATCCGAACACGTGGGCGGCCGCGAAGATGCGGGCGCTCTTTTCCGGCCCCAGGCGCACCAGGAGGTTCCGCTTCCGGGTTGCCTGGTCGGCCTGATAATCGGGGTACTCGTTCAGCAGGATGACGCTGAAGATAGTAGCCGCAATGGGAAGGCTGACCCAGTGCACCAGCGGGTCAAATCGTCCGGTGGGCAGATAAAAAGCCACAGCGACCGGCAGCCAGCCGTAGCAGAACGCGATCCACGTCTCACCGATGCCGGTGGCAGCCCAACGGACCGGCGGGACAGAATAGAAGAAGCCTCCAATCATCCCGATGATGCCCAGGGGGATCGTCCAGGGGCCGGTGTCGTATCCCAGCCAGATAACCAGGCCCACCACTCCTGCTAAGGCCAGCGCAATGATACTGCCGATCAGGGCAGCCCTGCGGTCTACTGCACCGGCCGGCAATACACCCGACCCACCGGCGAAGCGGTTGGGGTTCACCTGGCGGGAGATGCGGTCTCCCTCATAGTCAAAGTACTCCCCGGCCAGATAGGTGCTGAGCATAATCAACACCACCGCCAGGGTACCCCAGCCCCACAGGGCCCAGTGGAATACACCGGTCTCCTGGTATGCCATTACAGCCCCCAGCGCAAAGGGCAGGACGCCCACCGTGTGAAAGGGAGGGCGGGCAAGAGTAATCCAACTTTTGATTTTCTGAATTCCCGAGAGGCTTACAGTGGTCATGTGCTTCCCCCAGTCCTCGGATTGAACGGCTCACATTATGGGCAACTCAACTCTTGGAAAAGGACGGTCGTCGCCCCGAGTATTGTCCTCGGAGTACTCCTCCTACAGGAGATAAACTGCAATACTGCCGCGCATAAGGAAGCCCGACCATTTTGGGGCACACCTGGGAATCACCACCGATGGTGGACGTGGGAACGGATAAGGGTATCGTAGATTTCCCGGATGCGGACCATTTGCTTGGATGTCAGGGGCAGCAGGGCGGAGGCGCCAGCGTTGTCCTCCACCTGGCGAGGACTCTTGGCGCCGGGAATGACAACAGAAACTTCTTCAAACATCAGAATCCAGCGGAGGGCGAACTGGGCCATCGTTGCGCCGGGGGGAACCAGCGGCCGCAGGGCCTCCACCGCTTCCAGCCCCACCTCAAAGGGCACCCCTGCGAACGTCTCCCCCACATCAAAGGCCCGGCCCTCCCGGTTATAGTTGCGGTGGTCATCCGGTGGGAAGGCGGTCTCCCGGGTCATCTTGCCCGTCAGCAGGCCGCTGGCCAGAGGCACCCGCACGATAACCGCCACATCCCGACGACGGGCTTCCCGGAAGAAGAGGTCCGCCGGTCGCTGACGGAAGATATTAAAGATAATTTGCACGCTTTCCACCCCTGGGTACTCTATGGCTTTCAACGCCTCCTCTACCTTCTCCACGCTGACCCCGTAGTGCTGGATTTTGCCCTCCCGCTTCAGGTCATCCAGAGCCTGGAAGACCTCTGGGCGGTAGTACACTTCCGTGGGTGGGCAGTGCAGTTGAAGCAGGTCCAGCGACTCTACCCCCAGGTTGCGGAGGCTACGCTCTACGAAGCGCGTCAGGTTCTCCTTGTTGTACCCGTCGGCGGTATGGGGCTGCAACCGCCGTCCCGCCTTGGTGGCCACGTAGAAAGGTTCCGAGCGCTCCCGGCGCAGACGCCCAATACGCCTCTCGCTCAGCCCGTCACCGTAGACGTCCGCAGTATCAAAGAAGTTGATACCCACATCCAGGGCGCGGTGGAGAGTGGCCATCGCGGTCTCTTCGTCCACCCGGCCCCAGTCTCCGCCGAGGGCCCAGGCCCCCAGCCCGATTTCCGAAACCTGCCATCCGATTCGTCCGAATTTGCGGTATTTCATCGCGCTCCTACTCGTTCTCCAGAAGTTCAATGATTGCCCCCAAGGGCTGCTGTCCATCCAGATAGGCGTACCGCCCACCGGTGTATTCTCCCCGCTGGACCACGCGCAGCCCTAGTTCCCGAACGCGCTCCTCCATCCCCTTGACCTTAAAGGCGACGTGATGAAGACCCGGGCCGTGAGCGGATAGAAAATTGCTCCAAGTGCTGGGCTCGCCCAGGGGCTGGATCAGTTCCAGGCTAATCTGTCCCAGGTCAAAAAACGCCAGTTTTGCCCGGGCGGGTGTGAATTGGCCCTCGTAGCGAGTGTGGGCAATCTCCTCAGGGTCGGTCAGGATGATGGAAGGGGGCTCCATTCCCAGCAGGCGCGACCAGGCCTGAACAGCCTGGTCTATATCCTCAACGACAATGCCGATCTGCACGATTTGATCCAGAGGGCCTGAACCCGATCCCATCCATTGCTCCTGAATGTGGGATAATTCGTACTCATTGATCCAGGGCATCGGACAAAGAGAAGCCCGCCGACCGTTCTCCGACAGTTGGCGGGCCCTGTGGCGCATTCCGGTCACCGGGGTGTGACATCCACATCACAGCCACAGAGGGCATAACGGATGCTTACCCGGCCCTCCGGTTCAGTACCCCCGCCGCGACTCGAACGCAGGCCACCGGCTCCGGAGGCCGGATGGCTTGGTGTAATTCTATCACGAGGTTTCCAGCGTGTCAATGACGGAGAATGAGATTTTGACCATTCCAAGGCCACGCCAATCTGTCCACCACGGCCCGGTATCTGCATCCGGATACGGGAAGGCAGGATGTGGTATAACCGGAAGCAGGAAGCAGGGCGCAAAGAGGCGGAGAGGCGCTGGCAATACGGAGGAGAAGTTGCCGCCGGAACTTTCGCGGCGGGCAGCGGCGGACGACCGGCGGATCCTGCAGGTGTACTGGCAGTGCGTGTTGAAGCGGGGGAAGGAGACAATGCGGTGGAACGTGACGGCGATGCTGCATCGGATGCAGCGGGTGATTCGGGTGTTTTTGAGGTATCACGGGTGTGAGGTGGGGCGGGTGCTGATGGCGAGGCCGGAGACGGGTTGAGAGTGGAAAGAGGGGCCGCGGGACTTCTGGGTGCGGGTGCGGATGCATCCGGAGGTGCTGATGAAGGCGGGGGAGGAAGTGGCGCCGGAGCCTGGGAAGGTGCAGCGGGCGGAGCAGGCGCTGGGGTAGGGGCTGTGGGCGCTGTTTGCGTATGCTGAAGAGATTGGCCTGAAACCGCTGTTGTTCTGGTAATTGGGTAAGAACAATCGGGGCAGGCCTGATGGCTTGCCCCGGATTGCTTCGCCCCGATGCAGGGCCGGTGCCCCGCTCTCTACCGGATGTCCCGGCCCGGGCGCTATGTGGGCACGATGTAAACCTCCCGCCGGTACGGCTTCACCTGCTCCGCCACCTGCTCTTTCATGATGTGCCCCGAGACATGCATTAGCGTGTCGTCGAAATCCGGGTCTTTGACCATCCCCGCCAGGCAGGGGTAGTGGTGGTGGAGCATTCCGGCCTGGAACGCTGCCTCATCCACGGAAACCCCTATCAGCCCCTGGGCCACGTAGCGCGCACAGCCACAGACGGCATCCCGCAGCACCTCCACCTCTGCAATGGTGCGGGTTTCCGGGTCCACGGTGCTCCGTAGTTCCGGCCGCCCAAAGTATCGGGCAAACTCCGCAATCAGCGGGTCGTTGTACTCCGTCTGGTAGCGGCGGACGTTGTAGGTCGTCTCGGTCAGGGAGCAGAGGGGCTTGGGGGTGACGCAGGCGACGCCCATCTGGGCCAGCCAGCCGCGCAACTGGCGCGCCAGCCCTCTCGGCAGCCACTCCTCCCGATCCACCGGCGCGATGACGGCCTGCGCACCCGTCACCTTCACCACCTCCGGCACCAATTCCGCTACCCCCGGATGCTCCCCGAAGGCCAGAATCAGATCGGCCGGGGGCAGATCGTCGGGGACGTAGTCCTCGGGGTAATCAATGACCAGCGGATAGGATGCCGGCGCCTTCCAGACGTGAATCTCCCAGTCGACGGGTGCGCGGGCGCGGATGTTCTCCACGTGCCGCTG
>DAOTWK010000254.1:0-4697 GCA_034435815.1 Anaerolineae bacterium
TTTTTGCCCACGGTCTTCCCGCATGGGCCTCTGGCCGCTTCCCGGCCCAAAAGAAAGGCGGCTTCGCCGTCGCAGCGAAAAATATTTTCTTTTTGTTCCTTTGGCCTGGCAGAAGGCCATTTTCGGCAATGTTCTAACCGCCTGCCCCGAAAAAGCCAAACTTCAGGGAGGGGCAGGGGGTGGGGTGAGGGCCAAACCGGCCGCCGATAAACGTGTGCGGGCTAATTTGTTAAACCTCATAAGCGGAGAGCGGAAGAGGGTTTAAATTAACATTATTGAAACGCCATGGGCCTGGTGATTGTTCAATGATTGATACAAACTCGCCCTGATGGAGGGAATAACCGCTATAAAGGTCTTGATAGCGGCTTTAGTGGGATGATAAAAGCCATAATACCACAGATTTGCGTTTCAAAAGAAACATGAACGGGGCACCAAATGCTGAACAATCACGCAGCCTATTCTCCTGCTATCCAGCCCGCATTGGTGCGATACAGTGTCCACATCTGGGGCGGGTGACAGGCCGCTGCGTCCCTTATGGGGGTGACCCAGACGTGGGCTGTTTCTCCCCTTATCTCCACTCGCTGAGCCTCGCCGCCCCGGTCAGCGACGGCTCGCGCGATGGCCAGGTACTCTGATGATGGGGGGATGGAAAAATCCCCTTCCAGGGCCCGCTCTGCGCCGCTGGTCAGAAGGGCAACCTCGTCCAGAGTGCCCTGGCGAAGGGCTTCCTGGGCTGAGACGAACATCAATTCTACGACAGCGGAGCGCACGGTGCGCGGGCGCCGGAGAAAGTCCGCGATAATTCTACGTTGTTCCCCCTCCGCCGCGTTGGGGAACCATCCGCTCAGGAAGTACGCCGGAGGATCGTCCGTTTGCTGATAGCGGCGGATGGTTTCAAGGAGACGAATGGTCAATTCCACGTCCCGCGCCTCCTCGGAGGTGGTGGGCTGACCGGATAGCCAGTCCCGGAAAGCCCGCTCCATTTCCTCCAGCCCTACACCGAATGAATGGCGCAGTGCGCTATCCAGAGCGTCGGCGGGCGGCATATCGGTCGACTCTCCGGCCCGGCGGTAGAAGGACAGAAATTCATCCCAGCCGTAGGTCTCCACCAGGTAGGCAACAAAGGCAGCAGCCTCCAGGTAACCGATTTCGTGTTGGTGGTTGTAGAAATTATCCGCCAGTTGCGCCAGCGGGATGTACCAGTCCCGCCGGACCAGCGCGCCAGCCCGTGAGGGAATAGACTCGGGTCGGTAGTGACCTCCTGCAACCCACACGGCTAACCCTTCTCGCAACAGGGCTGGTGTTGCCGGCCCTATCAGCGAGGTATCCAGCACATGGGTGGCTTCATGCCGGAGGATTATCTCTACATCCTCTCCAGTGTAGAGGCGATCCGGGTATGAGAGGACCATGCTCTCCTGGGCATATCCCCCCTGTCCCACCACCCGCCCGATAAAATACACCTCCAGCGGCGACGCCAGTCGGGTGCCCAGCCGCTCCTGGACAAAGGCAACGGAGCGTTCGACGGCTTGGGTCAAAATGGTGAGGTCTCGTTCAGCGCGGGTGCAGGTTAGATAGTGGAGTATGCAGCAGTTTGTGGTTGCTGTCGCCCAGGTGGCCAGGGCCTCCGGGGCTGGACGGGCAGCGTCGGTGACAAAGCGGACAGTCAGCGTGACCACGTTGTTGGTCGGGTCCTCATCGCCTGTCTGCACACGGTCATCGGGGTCCAGATGGACCACCAGGGTCTCCCGTCCTCCGGCATCCTGTGTGTCCCAGGCCCAGGTCAAGCGAGCGCGCGGCACCCCATCAAAGGTCGGGTAGCCCAAAGCCCCTTCGGTCAGGACCTCTTGTTCTGTCCCCTTCAGGCGATAGATGCGGACAATCAGGTCCTCTGGCGGGATAGCGCCCAGATGGCGGGGAGTGATGTCAAAGGAAATCTGGTCGCCCCGGTAGAAGAGCCATCGCCCCCCAGGTCCGGGGACCGGCAGCGGGTAGAGGGCGACGTCTTCGGGGGCGAGAGAAAGGTCGGGTGGCGAGGACGTGGACGGAAGGACGGCTGCGGGTCTGGTCAGAAACCCCGAGGGGGCACAAGCCAGTGTAGCCGTCAGGAGAAGGCCGACGGCCATCATTGGAAAGCCGAATGTCGCAAACCTCATCTTGTATCTTGCTTCCCGCTCCCTACACCTCTTCTCCAAAGCGAGGGCTGTACCGCAGGAAAACCAGGTAGCCAAAGACCAGGACGATAAAAGATGTCACTGCTGTCCGCAGAAGAAAGTCCCAGGCGGTGGAGGTACCCCAGTAGAGGAGGTCGCGGTACGAAGAAATGATGGAAGCCATAGGGTTCAGACGCAACAGCCAGGCCCGTACATTGATGGAAATGCCCCAGAGGACGTACCGCTCCGGGACTGTAGTGAGGGGGTAGAAGATCGGGGTGAGGAAGAACCAGGCCAGAAGGAGCACGTCCATAATCAGCCGGGTATCCCGATAGAAGACATTCAGTGTGGCGGTGATGAAACCGACGCCAACGGTGAACATCACTTGAATCGCGAGGGTAATAGGGAATAGCAGGGCCCAGCCGGTCAGCGGGTTCCCCATCGCCAGGGCCAGCAGGAAGAGGACAGGAAGGGAGATGAGGAAATGGACCATGTTACTCAGTACGGCGGAGAGGGGGAGCACCTCCCGAGGGAAATAGACCTTTTTGACCAAAGGTGCGGCATCCACGATGCTGTTGGTCGCCTGGGAGACAGCGTTGGCAAAGAAGTTCCATGGCAATAGGGCGCAGAGAATGAAGACCGGGTAGTTAAGAAGATTGGAGCGGCCCGCCAGGATATTAAAGACAACAGTGTAGACAACCATCATCATCAGAGGGTTGACCCACGACCAGGCCACACCCAGGACGGAGTTTTTATAACGGGCCTTCAGGTCCCGGACGACCAGGTTGCGGACCAGGTCCCGATACTGCCAGAGTTCTCGCAGGTGCTGAAGGACGTTCATCTGCTCTGAGGATTATGCCGGTTGGCCTTCTTTAGGAGCGACGGAAGTCTGAGCCCGGCGGATGTGTCGGTAGATGTAGTAACCCAGACCAGCCAAGAGGGCAATGGCGATGGGAATGTCAAAGGGGCGCATGATTTCCCGGATGCGTTCCCACTCGCTCCCGAAGGCGTGGCCTGCTGTGGCCAGGGCCGCGCACCAGATGAAGGAGCCAATGAAACTGAGGACAGTGAACCGGACCAACGGAACCCGGACAACGCCTGCCGGGAAGGAGATGAATGTGCGCACGATGGGCAGGAGACGGGAAATGAAGACAGCCCAGTCGCCCCAGCGGGCGAACCAGCGGTCGGCCTGCTCCAGGTCGTGCTGGGAGATGAGGATGTACCGGCCCCAACGCTGGAGGAAAGGCCGCCCTCCCCCCAGCCCCAGCAGATAGGAGGCAATGGAGCCGATGGTGCATCCCAGTGAGCCGAAGAAGCCACCATCCAGCGCGGCCCGCCAGAGGGGCCACCCCCTTGCCTGGACCAGCATCCATCCGGCCAGCGGCATCGTCACTTCGCTGGGGATGGGAATATTGGCGCTCTCTAGCGCCATAATCAGCACGACTCCTGGCCAGCCGATGGCATTCAGCACGGAATGGAGAAATTCCACGATGGCGGTTTCTATTACTTCCACTGGACTCCTTTGGTATGGTCGGTCTGCAGCCTTTCTCGGATGGTAGGATTATACCATTTGGAATCAGAGGGAGCAAATGGGTTGTGGCGAGAGTATCTGTAGGGCTTATCAGCTCTGATACCGATTCCTCTGGTATCCGCAAGGGGTTCTTCGCTTCCTGACCATCCCACCGCCCTCCTTACCCCTTCAGTTCCCCCTTTCCCCTCGGCCTATGACCAGGGGAGATGGGGGGATAAATAAGGAGTTTTTCAGCAAGCGGCAAAGCCGCCCGCCGCAAAATCCCACTTCTTAGGAGGGGCCAGAGGTGGGGCGAGGGTAGGAGAATTAGAGAGTTGATAAGCCCTGGGTATCTGAACGGGCAGTTGCGCATTTGGGAACTCCGATGTAAAATATAACCCGTTTAAGCCGACCCGACTCATCTCAAACGGAGGAAACGTCCCAATGTCACCCCGGAAGAGACAGTTGCCGGAAATTCCCCCTGAACTGGTCGGTACTGTTCATATTACCCCGATAGACGCCATCTACAACTGGGCGCGCATGCGCTCCCTCTGGCCCATCTTCTTCGGTCTGGCCTGTTGTGCCTTTGAGATGATTGGTACTTTCGCCGCCCGTTTTGACCCCTCTCGCTTCGGAATGGAAATCATGCGGGCCAGCCCTCGCCAGGCTGACCTGATGATTGTCAACGGCACCGTGACGAAGAAGATGCTCCCCCAGGTTGTCCGCCTCTACAACCAGATGCCGGAGCCCAAGTACGTCCTAGTGATGGGCGCTTGTGCCATCTCCGGCGGCCCCTTCAAGGAAGGGTATAACGTTGTCTCTGGCATTGACAAGTACCTCCCGGTGGATGTCTACATTCCCGGCTGTCCGCCCCGCCCGGAGGCTTTGATTCACGGTTTTCTGACGATTCACGCTAAAATGCAACAGGAATCTCTCCGCAACCTGCGCTGGTACAAGAAGGGTGAGGCTCCAGAGCCCATCCCCGTCCCCGAATTGGGCCCGGACCTGGTGGATTGGCGGCTGACGGAGAAGATAGA
>DAOTWK010000255.1:0-2770 GCA_034435815.1 Anaerolineae bacterium
CATCCAGGGCAGGGCGCCGACCAGGATGCAGGCGGAGACGACCAGCCAGGTGTAGCGGCCGCGCCGGCGGCGGATGGCCCTGCGGACGGCCTCAGCGATCCCCGTCCCGGCCAGGGGGCCGAGGATGACGGCCAGCCAGCCGGAGGCGGGGATGATCCAGCCAGCAATGAAGGCCAGAGGGAGCGCAACCGCCGCCGCTACCAGGTAATAGATGGGGCGGAAGTCGGCGTAGAAGACCCGCTGCTGGCGGTTGCGGCAGGCGGGGCAGATGTAGCCCACTTCTATCGGCACCGCGCATCGGGAGCAGATAGGCACTCCACACCGGGCGCAGCGCAGGTAGGTTTCTACGTTAGGATGGTTGATACAGCGAAGGGGTTCGGTCATAACACGTGTTGCGTATTTCGTTCGTAGTCAGGGAGTGAAGTACCGTTGAGCGGTGTTAAATGTTCAACAGTTCACAGACCTCGGCCCGGACGGCTTCTTCGGTCAGTAGACTTTCCACAGTAAACCAGTGAGTGATGATGTGGCGGTTAAGTTCCAGGTCCGTCCGTGCTCTATCAGTGAGCGATGTGCCCTGAACGACCAGGATAGTTACAGCAGTGGGATTTTCCTCCCGGGCCCGAGTCAGGCTCTTCATCGCCGCTCCCAGACGTTCCAGAATACCGGCAGGGTCTATGCCGCCTTTGACTTCTACTGCCGCCCGAATCCGGCCTCCTTTGTAAAACGCGATATCGGGTTCATCGCCAAAGGTAACCAGGCGACCATCAGAAAGTTCCATACGCTTGCCATCCGCACTTTCCATAATTACCCAGCCTCGTTCACGCATTCTCCGCTGGATCAGGCCTTTCACCAGAGCCTCCACACGCTCGCCTTTAGCGTTCTGCCAGGAGCCTTGTGCCTGAGTTCCGGCTGCCATGCCGCGCCATAGATCAAATTCCCGCGCACTGACCTCCTCGTCAAACTCTATCAGGCGACTGATAATCTGATTCAGATGACGGGCAATCTGCTGGGCATCCGCTCGGTCCGGCACAGACGTGCCCGTCTCGTATGTGTGCACGCCCAGGCCCACTCGTGCCATAGACTTCTGGGAAACCATAGAGAGCATCCGATAATAGCCGGTTGAGCCCGGTATGCGTATCAGGACTTCCGGATGGGCAAAAACGGTAACCGGTTTGATCCCTCTATGAATAACCCGGTTCCATGCGGATTGAGAAATGCCCAGGTCCAAGAGGTCCCATTCCAGAGATTCTCCTCTAAAAGCCTCAACGGCTTCGGCCACTGATAGCATCTTCCACTCGTGAAGTTTCTGGTGAAAGAATTCACTCTTGGTCAGTTGATCCAGGAGCCAGGTCTGATGGAGGGAATCTGGTATCATCCCTGTTTCCTCCAGACAACGATGCTCTCCCGCACCGGAACGCGCCCGTAGCGGCCCATTTGCTGGGAACTATTCCCTTTATAGCGGGCAACGATGATTTCCTCCACGGCGAAGCCTTCTTCCTCGGCCATTTCGGAGAGAATCAGGTCCACCGGGAGCATCTGGCCCTCAAAGCGCACGTTGTCCACGACGATTGCCACCCGCGCTGAGGGGGCCAGTATCCTTCTCCATTCCCGGATGGCCTTCTGCATATCCACAAAGTACGCGGTCAGCATATCCGGGATTCTGGGATTGTTCAGGGCTTTCCCACGCGCCCGGAGGAAATCCACCAGTTCCCGCACGGCCGGATGGGGGGCCTCTTCGGCGGGCGCAAGTCGGGCCTCAATATGGGAGCGGAGCAGGCTGTGCCGAAGTTCCCTCAACTCAGCGAAGTTGCGGACGAAGTGGAAACAGAGTTCCAGAGAGTAGGTGCGGGTATAATCATACCGGTTGGCGTAGGGCGGAGAGGTGACGAGGATCGTCGGCGGGCGATCAAAGGGCACGTCGTCCAGCCGCCGGGTGTCGCCGAGGACGACCCGGAAGGGCAGGAAAGTGGTGTCCCAACCCAGTTCCCGAATCCATCGGATGTCCGTTTCGGCCTCCTGCACTTTTCCCGCCAGCGTTTCCTCCGGGTCTGCCGGTCGTTTGGTGCGCTTCAGCCGCAGGAACTGACCATCTTTGGAAGTGTAACTGCAGGTCTCCAGCACCGCGAAAAACAGAAGCAGGAAAATCTCCCGAAATGGCGATTCCAGGTCGCCAATCGCCGCTTTCCACCGGCGCAGGGCCAGCAAGGTATCAGAAGGAAATGCGACGCCCATAATCGCCACATCCGCCGCGACAGGGGCCGGCTCGGCAGAAGAGACAATACGCCGCAAGTGCTCAAAGATACGGGTCAGTTCCCCCGGGCGGACCCGGAAGAAAAGGGGCAGGGTGCTGGCAATAAAGGCTGCTACCGGAAGACGGTCGATGCCGATGGCGGGGATTCCCCGGCAGGACGCTGCCAGAAGCGTGGTGCCCATTCCGCAGAAAGGGTCAAAAACAGTATCTTCCTGAGTCACCCCGAAGCGGTTGAGCCACTCGTCCACAAACCGGAACGCGAAGGCCTCTTTGTAGCGGTACAGGCGGAGCAGGGGGACATCCTTATTGCCCACGTAGGAGACCAGATGGCCCATTCGGAGGTCCTCCCGCATCTGTCGGGCATATTTTTGCTCCAACCTACAGGCTTCCGCCCCCGCATACCGGCTCTCCACTTCAAACAGCATGGCCTGCCCCATTCTCCACTACCCCCTACCGGCAACCAACCACGGCTATTATCCTTTACCTCTCCCCCAGATACGCTTTCCGTACCCGCTCATC
>DAOTWK010000256.1:0-5817 GCA_034435815.1 Anaerolineae bacterium
ATACGGCGGGCCGCTTCGCCGCCCGCCGTAAACTCTCCACCACTTTCTCCTCCCCTCGCCTGCTTGCAGAAGATAAGGAGGGGTAAAGATTTCCTCTTGCGCCGACTGAAGTCAGCCTCTCTGGGCCTTTGGCCAAAGGACGGCCTGCGCCGTCTATGCGCCGACTGAAGTCAGCCTTCTTGGGCCTTTGGCCAGGGGACGGCCTGCGCCGTCTATGCGCCGACTGAAGTCAGCCTCCTTGGGCCTTTGACCAAAGGACGGCCTGAGCCGTCCTTTAGGAGGTGCCAACGAAGGTTGACGCCCAGTGCGAAAGCGCCCAGGGAGGCCAATTTGCGCCGACTGAAGTCAGCCTCTCTGGGCCTTTGGCCAAAGGACGGCCTGCGCCGTCCTTTAGGAGGTGCCAACGAAGGTTGACGCTCGGTGCGAAAGCGCCCAGGAAGGCCGATTTTTAATCGGCGCATATTATCCGCTTTCAGCGTTTTCCGACGATCCGAATGAGAGAGATTGGCCCAGGTATCGTTTCATATGCTCCAGGTGGGTGCCGGCCCAGTAAACCCGTCCACAGGTTGGACAGATACCAAATCGCTTCTGTGTTTGCAGGACATAGGGGGGCACCCGGTCGGCGACTTGCCGGGGCGCGGCCGGCTCCAACGGCACGTTGCAGAGACTACAGCGGGAAAGGGCCGGATTGGGGGGCGGTCCCAACGTCTCCACGACCTGCCGGACCTGATCCTGCACCCGCTCCGATTCTATCAGCAGCGTCCGCAGGCCCCGCCGGGCCGCCAGCGAGCGGTCGCGGGTGAGGAGAATGCGGCCTTCCGCACGGGCACGGCGGGCCAGTTCCAGGTCGTCAGCGTCGTTCTCGTAGGCCGTGTCGTACCCCAGGAGCCGCAGCCAGCGCGCCAGCCGCCCCAACATCCCGTCGGCAAGAAGACGGAGGGATTCGTCTGTGTTGGTCATTGGTCAAAGCCTGAGTGGGGTGGAAGATATCGGCTCATCCTTATTATCTCACAACTTGCCAGAAAGTTGAAATTCCCTCCTTACCGTAAAGTTGACAAATTTCCTATCTGATGTATTTTTAGTACAACTTTCTGTGTGCCCTTATTCCTCTTACGGAGAAAGGAGGTGTTGTTTCGGGAGACGGAGCCTTGTTATCCAAACTAAGCGCCCGCATTGCGTCGTTCCCTCGCAATCCATAGCCAGTATAAAATCTGACCCAGGACCCCCCATCCGCATCGTCACCCGCAACCCGAAGCGCTGCATTGGCTGCTGGATGTGTACCATGGTCTGCTTCTGCGGGGTGTCGGGCGGGAATGAGAGCCGACGCGTCGCGCTGAAGTGCGACTGCCATCCCGACCAGAAGGTACCGGCCTGCGTGAAGACCTGTCCCACTTGCGCGATGGTCTTCCCAGAAGAGGAATTCGCCTCTGGCCCGTTGGGAGGCGGCGAAGGAAGTGGTGGCCCGGTGTTCTCGGGCGGTCTGATAGAGTCGGACGCGGATGGACACGAATTCTCCTCCGCGTTGATCGGTGTCTCAATCCCATTAATCCATTAGCCTTACCGGGAGGTCAGCTATGTTCCGAAAAACCATCTCCCTATCCCTGGTTGCCTTGTTGCTTGTTGCCTTTCTCTCCGGTTGTGCCCCCAGGCCCAAAGAGCCCTCACTGATGGAAATCTACGCCATCTTGAAGAACAAGCAGTTCGTGGACCTCACCCACGCCTTCCATCCTGGCATCCCCCACTGGCCCGGCTTCCCGGATGAGAGACGGACCACCCTCTACTGGTACGAGGAGGGGAAAGGCACTCTGGGCTCCGGCTTCTTCGCCGAGGAGTTCTGCCACGTGGGGCAGTGGGGTACCCACGTGGACCCGCCAGCCCACTTTATTAAAGGGCTGCGCACCGTGGACCAAATTGATGTTAAGGAGATGATTCTCCCCCTGGTCGTCATAGACATTCACGAGAAAGTGGCGCAGAACCCGGATTACACTGTCACAATGGACGACGTGAGGGCGTGGGAGGCGAAGTACGGGCCGATTCCCGAGGGCGCGTTCGTTGCGCTGCGCACCGACTGGTCCAAGCGCTGGCCCGACATAGCGGCGATGCGGAACGAGGACGAACAGGGGATCGCCCACTACCCCGGCTGGAGCATGGAGGTGCTGAAGTACCTCTACGAGGAGCGCAAGATTACCGCCTCGGGCCACGAGACCACAGACACCGACCCAGGCATCGCCACCAGCAGGGGGGACTACTCGCTGGAGACGTACATCCTGAGCATCAACCGTTTCCAGATTGAACTCCTGACCAATCTGGATAAGGTCCCCGAGTACGGCGCACTGGTCGTGGTGGCCTTCCCGAAGCCGAAGGACGGCTCCGGCTTCCCGGCGCGGGTCTTCGCCATCCTGCCGTAAGGAGTGAACCGGATGCGGATAAACGCGGATGAGCGCTGAAAATCCGCGTTTAGCCGCCCTCGTCTGATTCTTTCCGGGGGGTCCTGCGTCATCGCCAGGCCACGGAGCGGGCAATCCGATTCTGCCAGCGGATGGAGAGCGTGGAGCGACCCATCTGGAGGCCATTGTCTACGCCGTAGGGGGAATAGATCCGATTCCGCCAGTGGATGGAAAGCGTGGAGCGACTCTGGTCTCTCCCTAGCATTAGTCGGGAGCCAAATATGGCCAGCTCCCCGAATCTGCTGCGGAAATCCGCAGATGGGGAGGAACGGGAGGCCTGACTTCACGTTTCACTTTTCGCGTTTAGTGAAAGCCCCTATGGCTATCATCTCTGTCCTCTGCCCCTAAGAGGGGCTGGCGAACCACGACTACTGAAGACCCACCATCCATCGTGATTTCTGGAGGAGATTTGAACGACCGGCTGAATGAGTTACGGGGCCGTCTTGCCGAAGCCGGGGTGGATGCCGCCGTACTGGTCCACCCCCGAGATATCCTCTACTACGCCGGGACGGCCCGTCCGGCGACACTGGTGGTAGGACCCTGGGAGGCCGTCCTCCTGGTGCGTCGGGGGCTGGACCTGGCCCGCCGGGAGGCCACCCTGGCGCGGGTGGAGTCCGGGAGCGGCTGGGATGCTGTCGCGGAAGTGCTGGCATCCCAGGGGCTGACCAAAGGCACCCTGGGCGCCGACCTGGACGTGATGCCGGCCCAACTGTACCAGCGCATGCGGGACGCGCTGCCTGCCTGGGAGATAGAGGACATCAGTTCCCTGGTCCTGTCCCAGCGCATGATCAAGGACCTGGAGGAAATCCGGGCCACGGAGCGGGCGGCGGCCGTTGCCGATGCCGGACATGCCGCCCTGCCCCCCATCCTCCGCCCCGGCGCCAGCGAACTGGCTCTGGCAGCGGAGGTGGAGGCCGCGCTGCGGCGAGCCGGGCATGAAGGCTACCAGCCCCTCCGCTACCCCGGCGCGCGCGGTGGTGGCGTCCTGCTGATGAGCGGAGAAAACCTGACCGTTCGCGGCGGCCACGGCCTGGTGATCACCGGCTCCGGCCTGAGCCCAGGCACTCCCTACGGCCCCTCCCGCCGGGAAGTCCGCCCGGGCGACCTGGTCGTGCTGGACATTGGCGCCACGTACGACGGCTACACCGCCGACGAGTCCCGGACCTACGTTGTGGGGCGCCCAACGGCGGCCCAGGAGGCCCTCTTTGAGGCTGCGCTGGCAGTGGAGGAAGCCGTCCTCTCGGTCCTCCGCCCCGGCGTCCCCGTTGCCGAAGTCCACGCGGCGGCGGAGGCGGCCCTGGCCCGAGGCGCGCCCCCGCACTTCCCGCCCGGTCGCCTCTCCCTGCCGGGCTTCGTCGGCCACGGCCTGGGTCTGGAGATAGACGAACCCCCCGTCCTCTGGCCACGCGCGGAGACCCCCATCGCGGCGGGAATGGTTTTAGCGGTGGAGGTGGAGGTCAGCGCCCCCGCCGACGGCATGATGGCCAAAGTGGAGGACACGGTCGCCGTAGAGGCCGACGGCCCTCGGCTGCTGACCCACGCCCCCCGCCGCTTGCTGGCTTGCCCTTTGAGTGAACCGTAGTAGAATACAAATGCCAGGCACTTCCGAAGCGCCTGGCATCTCCATACGGAGGAGGGGGAGATGTCCGAAAAGATACTGGTCTGCGTCGCCTGGCCCTACGCCAACGGAGACCTGCACGTCGGCCATTTGGCAGGTGCCTACCTACCCGCTGACATCTTCGCCCGTTACCACCGTCTGGCGGGCAACGATGTCCTCATGGTCTCCGGCTCCGACTCTCATGGCACCCCCATCACCGTCCGGGCCGAGAAGGAGGGCGTCACCCCCCGAGAACTGTTTGAGCGCTACCACGCCCGTTTCCTGGATACCCAGCAGCGCATCGGCATCAGTTACGACCTCTTCACTCACACCGACACGGAGAACCATTACCGGGTGGCCCAGGACATCTTCCTGCGGCTCCTGGAGCGAGGGTACCTCTACCGTCAGACCCAGGTCCAATTCTACTCGGAAACCAGCGGCGTCTTCTTGCCCGATCGGTACGTGGAGGGGACCTGCCCCCACTGCGGCTATCCGGAGGCGCGCGGCGACCAGTGTGACAACTGCGGGCGGCTGCTGGACCCGCTGGACCTCATCAACCCCCGCAGCAAGATAGACGGCAGTATCCCCGTCCCCCGGGAGACGGAGCACTTTTTCCTGGACCTGCCGGCCCTGCAGGAGCGCATTGCGGCCTACCTGAACCAGGACAAAGAGCACTGGCGGCCCAATGTCCTCACCTTCTCCCGCAACTACGTCGCCGCCGGACTCCAGGGCCGGCCCATCACCCGCGACATTGAGTGGGGTATCCCCGTCCCCCTTCCCGGCTACGAGGGCAAGCGGCTCTACGTCTGGTTTGAGGCGGTCATCGGCTATCTCTCCGCCAGTATTGAGTGGGCCCGTAACCAGGGCCGACCGGATGCCTGGAAAGAGTGGTGGTACGACCCCGCCGCCCGTTCATACTACTTTATCGGCAAGGACAACATCCCCTTCCACACCATCATCTGGCCTGCCCAGTTGATCGGGATAGAGCGGCTGTACGAGGACAACCCCAATTGCCGCCTCAATCTCCCCTACGACGTCCCCGCCAACGAGTTTATGAATCTGGAGCGGGATAAATTCTCCAAAAGCCGGGGAATTGTCATTGAACTCCCGGTCTATCTGGACCATTTCGCACCCGACCCGCTGCGGTACTACATCGCCTCTGTGATGCCCGAAACCCGCGATACAGATTTCCTCTGGGAGGACTTTGTCCGCCGCAACAACGACGAACTTCTGGCGACATGGGGTAACCTCTGCCATCGGGTGCTCACCTTCGCCCACCGGCACTTTGAGGGCCGGGTGCCGGTACCGGGGCTGATGGACCGGGCCGATGTGGGGTTGCTGGCCCGGATAGACGTGGCCTTTGGCCCCATCGGGCGGATGCTGGCGGGGTGCCAATTCCGTGCCGCTCTGGCCGAGGCCATGGCCCTGGCACGGGAGGTCAATAAGTACCTGGAAGAGAAAGGCCCCTGGTTTCAGATCAAGGAAGACCGGACGGCGGCAGGGACGACCATCTACGTCGCCCTGCGGGCGATTGACTCCCTGAAGATTCTGCTTGCTCCCTTCATTCCCTTCTCCTCCGAAGCGCTCCACCAGTATCTGGGCTACGAGGGGACTCTGTTCGGTCGGCAGTACGTTGCCACATTCCGGGAGAACGAGCGGGTTCACGACGCCTTGTGTTACGACTCCACGGGTGCGGTGGGGCGGTGGGCCCCCAGCGAACTTCCTGCCGGTCAGCCCCTGCGTCCCCCGCAGCCCCTCTTCCGGAAACTGGAA
>DAOTWK010000257.1:0-2059 GCA_034435815.1 Anaerolineae bacterium
AGCGCCACGGCCACGTTGGCCTCGCTGCCGCCGAAAGTGACCTCCAGCGCGCGGGCCTGCCCCAGGCGCAGCCGGCCTGGCGGCGAGAGACGCATCATCACTTCGCCAAAGGTCACCACTTTGCCGCTATCCGGCGGGTCCGTATATCTCATTGCTGACTTACTCCCCCAGATGGCGCTCCAGAGGGCAGGCCCGACGGCCTGCACTACCCGTAGCGCAGGCTGTTAGCCTGTATCCACATCAATGCCGAAGTCGCTACCTTACCGGTAATGGGTAGGTCAACTCGTTTCATCGCTCATCCGTATCCCTTGTCCAAACGGCCCTCCGCTACGAACCTGTCCACCCCAGTTGGCGCGAAATCTGCCGGGCCGTCTCCTGGACCAGCGGGATCAGTTCCCGGATACGCTCTTCGGTCAGATAGATGACCGCGCTGGAGATGCTGACGGCGGCCACTCCCCGCCCGGCCGCGTCCCGGATCGGCGCGGCAACACAGCGAATCCCCGGCTCGTTCTCCTCCAGGTCCAGCGCGTACCCCTGCTGCGCGACCCGCTCTATCTCCTCCAGGAACCGGTCCGCTTCGGCAATTGTGCGCTCCGTTCGCCGAAGGCCCGGGACGAAGGCTCTCAGCCATTCCTCCCGCGGCAGGGTGGAGACCAGCGCCTTGCCCAGGGCGGTGGACTGGGCCGGGACCCGCGCGCCGATGTACGAGGCCATTTGCAGTTCCCGTTTTCCCGGCACCTTGTCAATGTAGACGACCTGGGTCCCGTCCAGGACGCCCAGGTGGACGGTCTCACGGGTGACCTCGGAGAGTTGCTCCAGATAGGGACGGGCCAGCGAGGGCAGGTGCAATCCGGCGTGGGCGCGGAAGCCCAGTTCTATCAGTTTAGGCCCCAGGCGATACCCCTCGCGGGGCGAGTGGCGCAGGTATCCGGTCCGGACCATAGTGGTCAGCAGACGGTGGGCCGTGCTGCGGCTGAGACCGACACGGCCGCTCAGCCCCTCCAGGTCGTGGACTCCCTCCGCCACGGCCTCCAGAAGCGCCAGTGCGCGCAGGACGGTTTGTGCGGTCTCCATAACGTACTACGTGCTACGTGTTGCGTGTTCCGTAGTCGGCCTGGTAGGTATCCAGAACGGCCTCCACGTTCCCCCAACGGGGTTCCCAGCCCAGCATCCGGCGGGCTTTGGAGATGTCAAAAACATAGTCGGCGATGGCGATGGCGACGTGCTCCGGCTCCAGCGGCGCCTTGCCGAATGGACGCAGCAGAGCAATCGCCAGCCGGGCCAGCCAGACCGGGATGGCCTGAATCCTGGATGATGAGCCGACGCGGGCGATGACCGTCTCCACCATTTCGCGGATGGGCGGGACGTCCGCGCTGCCAATGTGGAAGGCCTCCCCCACAACGGCGGGATGGTCAGCAGCCAGCAGGCAGGCCGAGACGACATCCTCCGCGTGGACGAACTGGAAGCGGTTCCGGCCGTCCCCCAACAGGGTCACCGGCTTCCCGTCCCGGATGGCGGCCATAAGGCCCACCAGGAACGGCTCCTCCAGCCCCGGCCCGACGATGGTCGGCGGCCTGAGGATGACCACCTCCAGCCCCTGGGCCGCCGCCTCCCGGCAGAGGGCCTCGGCGGCAATCTTGTTGCGGCCGTATTCTCCCAGCGGAGCCAGCGGCCCGTCCTCCGGGCATGGCACGACGGCGGGCACGCCGAAGACCTCCACGCTGGAGAGGAAGACGACCCGGCGGACTCCAGCGGCGCGGGCGGCCTCCAGCACATTCTTCGTTCCGCCCACGTTGACGGCCTGCATAGTCTCCGGGTCGGCCCGGCGTTGTGGGATGAGCGCGGCCAGGTGGTGGACGACCTCCACGCCCTCGCAGGCCCGCCGCACCACGTCGGCGTCCCGGATGTCCGCAATCATCCATTCCACATCCGGGCCGGCGTCGTCCGGGCGCTTCAGGTCCAGCGCGCGCACTCCGTCCCCTCGCGCCCGCAGGCCGCGCACCAGGTACCGACCCAGGAAACCGGCGGCTCCAGTCACCAGATGAAGGGCCATTTCACC
>DAOTWK010000258.1:0-5428 GCA_034435815.1 Anaerolineae bacterium
GCGTCCCATTTTTCTTCTGCGTCCTTCCGCGTCAATCCGCGTCCCATTTTTCTTCTGCGTCCTTCCGCGTGAATCCGCGTCCCATTTCTTCCGCGTCCTTCCGTGTTAATCCGCGTCCCATTTTTATAAAGCCACCGTCAAGAGGACCACCAGCAGCAGGAGACCCGCTGCCAGTAGCACCCACCCCCGATTTTCCTCCACGGCCTGCTCCCACTCCCGACCAGGAGGCACCCAGACGGCCAGCGCGTCGGAAAAAGAGGTATCGGTCAGCATCTGTCGGAACGCTTCCATGTGGGGGGGACGGTCATCGGGGTGCATAGCCATTGCCGCCAGAATGGCCCGCTCAGTGGTCGGAGATATGCGCGGATTCAGGGTTCGGGGTGGAATCAGCGACTCGGGCCGAAGGAAACGCTCCCGGGCGTCAGCCGGGGGTTGGCCAGTCAGGAGATGATAGAGCGTCGCCCCCAGTGCATAGATGTCAGACCGGGGATCTGTGTGGCCCGTATCACCGCCGTATTGCTCCAGTGGCGTATAGGCGACCGTTCCTCTGCCCTGGAGAACGGTGATAGTGCGGGCATCATCAGGGGTTAACAACTTCACCAGCCCGAAGTCCACCAGTTTGATGAATCCCCTGGCTGTCTCTTTGATGTTGGACGGTTTAATATCCCGGTGAAGAATCGGGGGGTCCTGGCTGTGGAGATACGAGAGGGCATCGCACAACTGCATGGCCCATCCCAGAACCCGCTCCTCTTCCAGCATCTGGCCGGCGCGTCGGGCCTCCTCCAGGACCTGCCGGAGGTCCGGCCCGGCGACGTAGTCCATCACCAGATACTCCCGCCCTCCCTCGGTGAAGTAATCGGAGACTTTGGGCAGGTTGGGGTGGTCCAGCCGGGCCAGGATACTGGCTTCCCGGTAGAACTGTTGCTGGGCCTGGGCCTGCAATTCGGGGGGGAGGTCGGGGGCGGTAAGAATCTCCTTGACCGCGCAGATGCGGCCTTCCAGCCGCAGGTCAGCGGCGCGGTAAACCGCCCCCATTCCCCCCTGTCCAATCGGGGCGAGAATGCGGTAACGCGCGTGCAGGACAGTCCCGGGAGCCAGCAGCCTCGGCACTCTCTTCTCCTCCGGCAGAGCATGATAAACGAGATTACGTTTCTGTCAAGCCCCAATGCCTCTCATATAGGAGGACGAAGAGGGGATTGGGCGGCGGCCGAAGGCCGCCGCCCAATCCCCCGATTTCCCTTCTCCTCTCCCGCTCACCTTTGGCGACGAGAGAGGGGAGGAGTGGGGGGCGGCAGGTGGCGCGGCCCCGCACCAATTCCCAAAGAGCCGAAAACGGGTGTCCCAACTTCTGTCCCAACAGCAGGCAACGCGCGTAACTACCTGCGCCGTTCCGCGCATCTTTTCTCATTCGCCGGTGTTATCTCTATCATAGAGAACGTGTTACCAGCCAGGGAGGTCCACAAAGATGAGCACAAAACCGATTGCCATCGTCACCGATAGCACTGCCTATCTGCCTCCGGACGTACGGGAACGACTGGACATCCCAGTCATTCCCCTCAACGTCCTCTGGGGAGGAGAAGTCCTGAAGGACGGAGTGGATATTGACCCGCCGACTTTCTACCGACGCCTCCAGACCGCCAAAGTCATGCCCACCACCTCCCAGCCGTCGGCCGGCGAATTCGTGGAATTCTTCCGTCGGGTGGCAGAGGCAAAGGGGACGGATACCATCGTGGGGGCGTACATCTCCTCCCAACTGAGCGGAACTATTGCCTCCGCAGAAGCCGCAAAGGAATTGCTTCCCGACCTCCGGATAGAGGTAATTGACTCCCGCTCCACGTCTATGGGGCTGGGGTTTCAGGTTATGGCGGCAGCGGAGGCGGCCCGGAGCGGTGCTTCTGTGGAAGACGTCATAGCGGCTGCTGCGCAGGTGCGGGAACGTATGCACATTCTCTTTATGGTAGACACGCTGGAGTTCCTCCATCGGGGCGGACGCATCGGTGGGGGCAAACGGTTTTTAGGGACAGCCCTCCAGATTAAGCCGCTCCTGGGGCTGGACGGCGTAATTGAGGGCATAGAGCAGGTGCGGACGAAGAAAAAAGCGCTGGCCCGAATGCTGGAAATCTTGCGGGAGCGGGCCGGCACCTCTTCGGTCTTCCGGGCTGCCGTCGTCCACGCCAACGCTCAAGAGGACGCTCTGGCACTGGCGGAGGACGTGAGAGCCCAACTAGGGCCGGAGGAACTCTATCTGGCGGAGGTCAGCCCAGTAATCGGCACGCACACGGGACCGGGGACGCTGGGGATTTGTATTGTGACCCGGTAAGGGCCTGGACGCCGTATGGGCTTTCCTCGGCAGGCGCCCCCTCTCCTCCAGGGGCGCCTGCTTTTTTGAGTTCACTGCAAAAATTCACCGCAGAGAACGCAGGGAGCGCAGGGTTTTCCAGAAAAGGATTGCTCTGCGTACTCTGCGGCCTCTGCGGTATGAGTAGGCTCTTTCCCACTTTTCATCCTCCCCGAAATCGGGTATACTTTTCCCGCTATCCCATTGAGGAGAGTTTCCGTGCCGTTCACCCATGCCGTCTTTGACCTGGACGAAACCCTCTATCCGACCAGCGCCGGGCTGATGCAGGACGTGGCCCGGCGAATCACGGAGTGGCTTCAGCGTCACCTGGGCCTGGATTCCGGGGCGGCGGCCCACTTGCGGGAAGCCTATATCCATCTCTACGGTACCACCCTGGCGGGGTTACTGGCCGAGCACCGGGAGAAAGTGGATGTGGAGGACTACTTGGCCTATGTCCACGACGTCCCTGTGGAGGACTACCTCCGGCCTGACCCCGCCCTGCGGGCTATGCTGACGGGCATCCCTCTGCGCCGCGTGGTCTTCACCAACTCCTCGGCGGAACATGCGGCCCGGGTGCTGAATACCTTGGACATTGCTGACCTCTTTGAGCGGGTGGTGGACATCCGGGCCCTGAATTTCGTCCACAAACCCCGGCGGGAGGCCTACGAGCGGTTGCTGGTCCTGCTGGGAGTCCCCGGTCCGGCTTGCATTCTCGTAGATGACCGCGTTGTCAATCTCCAGCCCGCCAAAGCCCTGGGCATGACAACCATTCTGGTGAACGGTCTACCTCAAGATGGGGTGGATTTCGCTGTGGGGAGTGTGCTGGAGGTCGGCCCGCTGGTCCAACGTCTCCTGGCACGAGAAAGGGAGTGGCAGAGATTTTGCGACGGCCGGAGGCCGCCGCCGCAAAGACTGGTGCAGGGGTAGGGTGGGGGGCTTGCTAACGAGGGCGAACGAGAGTTCGCCTCCTTGGTGGGGGTGTGATGAGCATCATCCCCCAATTTCCACATCCACCCGGAGAATCCCGGTTCCCGACGGCGGCAGGGGCACGACATCCCCCTCCACCGGACGGCCGTCCACCCGCAGGGAGACCCGATTCCCCGGCCCGACCCGCTGCACCGCGATGTGATAGATCACCCCGCGAAAGACCCGCCGAGCCGTGAACCCCGCCCAGTCGCTCGGGATAACGGGAGCAATCCGCAGCCCCTGGAAAGTGGGACGGATGCCCAGGATGTGCTGGGTGATAGCGACGTAGTTCCAGGCAGCGGTACCGGTGAGCCATGAGTTCTTCGCCTCCCCGAACGTGGGCGCGTCCCGCCCGGCAATCATCTGGGCATACACGTACGGCTCGCAGCGGTGAATTTCGCTGATCTCCTCCCGCACCGACGGGTTGATGCGGAGATAATAGTCGTGGGCCCGGTCGCCGTGCCCCAGCACCGTCTCCGCGATCATCACCCAGGGGTTGGTGTGGCAGAAGACGGAGCCGTTCTCCTTGTAGCCGGGCGGGTAAGAAGAAATCTCCCCCAGATGGACGTAGTAGCGAGTATAGGCCGGCTGGTGCAGGAGGATGCCGTGGGGCGTGCTCAGCCGCTCCCGGACCGACTCCAGGGCCCGCCCGGCTCGTCCGTCCTCCAGGCCGATGCCGGCCATCACGCACATCCCCTGCGGCTCAATGAAAATCTGCCCCTCGGAGCACTCCCGCGAACCGACTTTTCGCCCGAAGGCATCGTAAGCGCGCAGAAACCAATCCCCATCCCAGCCGTGAGCCAGCACCCGGCGGGCCATCTCGTCTGCGGCGGCCTCGTAGCGGCGGGCCTCCTCCTCCCGGCCGCGCCAGCGGGCGATGCCGGCCATCTCCCGCGCTGCCAGCACAAACAACCCGCCGATGAAGACTGACTCCGCCACTGTCCCATCCCGCTTTAGCGGCGCCGTCTGGAACGATTCCCCCGGCTCCTCCGAGAAGATGTTCAGATTCAGACAGTCGTTCCAGTCGGCGCGGCCGATGAGGGGAAGCCCATGCGGACCCAGCCGTTCCAGCGTATAACGGATGCTCCGCTCCAGATGCTGGTAGAGCGGCTCCTCTGTGCCCGGTCGGTTGTCGTAGGGGACAGGCTCGTCCAGAATGCTCCCGTCCCCCGTTTCCTTCAAGTATGCCGCCGTGCTCAACACCAGCCAGAGGGGATCGTCGTTGAACCCGCTGCCGATGGCATCGTTTCCCCGTTTCGTCAGCGGCTGATACTGGTGATACGCGCCGCCCGTCTCCAACTGGGTCGCCGCCAGGTCCAGGATGCGCTGCCGGGCCCGTTCCGGGGCCATTGCTACCGCGCCCAGCAGGTCCTGGTTGGAATCCCGGAATCCGATGCCCCGTCCGATGCCAGATTCAAAGTATGAGGCCGAACGAGCCAGATTCAACGTGACCATACACTGGTAAGGGTTCCAGATATTGACCATCCGGTTCGTGTGAGGATCGGGGGTCTCCACCTGGAACGTGCTCAGCAACCGGTCCCAGTGGGCACGGAGCAACTCAAAGGCCAACTCCACGTATGCGGGTTCCAGATAATCAGCGATAAGGCGGCACACGGTTTGTTTGTTGATCCGCTGGGAATCCGGTGGATCAAACTTCTCCCCTGGGGGGTTCTCGTGGTAGCCCAGCAGGAAGATGACCGACTGGCTCTCCCCTGGTGCCAGCGTGAGGCGGACATGATGGGAGCCTATCGGCGCCCAGCCGTGGGCGATGGAGTTGAAAGACCGACCCTGTTCTACGGCCAGGGGACGATCCCACCCCCGGTATGGTCCCAGGAAGGCATCTCGGTCGGTATCGTAGCCCGCCAGCGGTTTAGAGCAGGCGAAGAAGGCAAAGTGGTTGCGCCGTTCCCGGTATTCCGTCTTGTGGTAGATGACCCTGCCCTCCACCTCCACTTCACCGGTGCTGAAGTTGCGCTGGAAGTTGGTCGCATCGTCCTGAGCATCCCAGAGGCAGAACTCCACTGCCGAGAAGATGGAAAGGGCAAGAGGCCGCTTGCGGTGATTGGTCACCGTCAACTGCCAGATTTCCAGGTTGGCCCCCAGAGGGACAAAGTAGCGGGTCTG
>DAOTWK010000259.1:0-5919 GCA_034435815.1 Anaerolineae bacterium
GGCGGCCTGCGGCCGCCACAAAATCCCTTCTGTATCCCTCTCCCCTGGCCGGAGGCCGAGGGGAGAGAGGACAAAGGGGGAGAGGGGCCGCCAAAAGGAAAGCAGTCGGATACCCGACCTCTGGGCGGAGCGTCCCTACTGATGCCGGGTGTAATCCGGCAACAGAATTGGGGAGATCACCCCCGTATCCACTCCCGTCTCCTTCAATTCGCGGTTCCACTTTTCCAGATGGGCCAGGGTGGGCCTGCCGAGAGTCACCTGCTGAGCGTAGAGCGCGGCGTTGCGGCCCGACCGTCGGCCAAAGACCAGGATTTCCAGCAGGGAGTTGCCCATGAGCCGGTTGTGACCGTGGACGCCCGCGCTGACCTCTCCGGCGATGTACAGACCAGGAATCTCGGTGGAGCCGTCGGCCCGCAAGCGCACACCCCCGTTCTGATAGTGCAGGGTCGGGTAGACCAGCATCGGTTCTTTCGTGATGTCAATCCCGAAGCGGGCGAACTGGCGCACCATTGCCGGAAGCGCCCGCTGAATGGTGCCGGGGCCGTGGATGATGTCTATCATCGGCGAATCCAGCCAGACACCCGGCTGTCCGGTCGGAGTGACGACGCCGTTGCCCCGCGCGCACTCCCGGATGAAGGCCGCCGACTCCACATCGCGCGGCTCCAGCGGGTAGACAAACTGTTCGCCGTATTTGTTGACGACCTGCGCGCCCAGCCCGCGCACTTTCTCAGTCACCAGCAGGCCCAGAATCTGCTCCGGGAACGCTGCACCGGTGGGGTGGTATTGCATAGACTCCAGGTAGCCCAGTGGCGCGCCGGCCCGGTAGGCCAGGACGACGCCGTCGGCGGTAGCGCCATAGTGGTTGGTGGTGGGGAAACCCTGATAGTGCAGTCGCCCGCCGCCGCCCGTCGCCAGGATGACAGCCTTCGCCTTGATGTAGCCCTTTGCGCCCGTCTCCAGATTCATCACCACCGCGCCAGCGATTTGCCCTTTGTCGTCCAGAACCAGTTCTATGGCCGGAGAGAACTCTATAACCGTGATGTCCGGTTCCCGGTTGCGGACTTCGTCCCGTAGCACCCGCATAATCTCCGCGCCGGTGTAGTCGCGGGCGGAGTGCATCCGCCTGCGGCTGGTGCCGCCGCCGTGGGCCTCCACCATAGTCCCGTCCGGCTCTTTGTCAAACATCATTCCCAGGTCTTCCAGCCATTTGATGACGAAGGGAGCATCCGTCACCAGCGCTTCCACCAATTCCGGGACATTGGTGAAGTGCCCCCCGCCGATAACATCCAGGTAGTGAATTGCGGGGCTATCGTTGGGACGGTCGGCGGCCTGGATGCCGCCCTGGGCCATCATAGTGTTGGCGTCGCCGAAGCGGAGTTTGGTCACCAGGATGACCTTTGCGCCGTTCTCCTGGGCCAGGAGCGCTGCCGACGCGCCCGCGCCACCGCCGCCGATGACCAGGACGTCCGTCTCGGCAATGGGGTTGGAAAGGTCAAAATCTGGGCCGATGTGAGGCCGGCCCTCTACGATGTCCGCCAGTTCCAGGGGCATCTTCTGCCCTTTGCTGACGCCGATACGGATAGTGCGAAAGGTCTCTTCTTTGTAGTCGGGGTGGTAGGCCTTGAGAATCGCCTCCCGCTCCTCCAGCGTCATCGTCGGGAAGGTCTCTTTCAGACGCCGGGGCCGGGTTGCCTCCACTAATCGGATAGACTCCTGCATTTCCGGCGGGTAACCGCTCATAAGTCCTCCGCGAATACGGTTAAGGTCTGCTCAGTCTCCCGGCTCTATGTCTCGCGCTTTGTACCGGGCCTTCAGTTCCTCGGTGTTCATGTTCTTCAGCGCCTGGATTTCCGCATCAAATTTCCCGGCACGGATCTCCTCCAGCCGCTCCTCCAGGTGCTTGGAGCGCGGGGCCAGATAGCGACCGTAGAGGCGGCGGGCCAGAATGGCGATGTTGTACTGGCCCTCCTCCGCCGGACAGCGGGCCGCGCAGAGGCCGCACATGATGCAGTCAAAGGAAAGGTCGGCCATGCGGGCAATATCGCCGCGCATCCCGGCGGCCATGTAGGCCCGGACGTCTATCTGCTGCGGGCAGGCTTTGGTGCACGTCCCACAGCCCAGACAACGCAGGAGTTCCGGATACAGGCTGAAAAGGGTGGTCGGCGTCGGCTCCAGTTGGGTGACGTCGTAGGTTGCCCGACGGGCCGGGAAGAAAGGCAACTGGGCCAGGTACATGTTCGGCTGCACCACCGTCTGGCAAGCCAGGCCGAAGTAGAGTTTGGGGTCGCCCTGGATGCGGTAGGCCGTGGCACAGGCGCCGCAGAACCCACCGCGACAGCCCACGCCGCGCACCAATTTGTACCCCGCATACTCCATCGCCTTCATAATGGTCAGCCCGGCGGGGACCATGTACTGCTTGCCCATAATGAAGACGGGAATCAGGTTCTCCTGCTGTTCGGCCATACCGACCTCCGTGTTGCGTGTTGCGTGCTGCGTGTTACGTACCCTGTAAACACACATACGCAACACGGCTCATGTTACCGCTCCTCTCCCACCTGCGACCACTCGTCCTCGCGGAAAGTAATCAGCGGCAGAGGCTCCTCCACGCTGCGGCCGGGGGCATACTCAAAGACCGCCTGGACCTGCTGACCGACTGCCCGGAAGACCCGGCCCACCGGTAGGTCGGCAGGGCAGGCATCGGTGCAGAGGCCACATCCAATACAGGAGAGCACCATATGGTTGAGCCGGGTCAGGTGAAAGAGCATAGTGTCCGCTGGGAGCCGGTACGCGCCTTTCCGCTGCGCCCAGGCCATATACTGAATCGGCTCGTGCTCCATTACCGGGCTCTTGAAGAGGCAGGTCTTGCAGTAACAGATCGGGCAGACCGTCATACAGTTGTGGCAGCGGACGCAGGCGGCGAAGACGCCCTCCACACCCTCCTTCTCCAGCCGGCCGCGAATCTCGGCGAAGACGGCATCGCGGGTCTGAATGCGGCTTCGGGTGACCTGGTCTACCACCTCGGCCCGGCGGCCGTCCTCCGGCGCAGCCTCCAGGCCCAGCCGCCCGGCCAGTTCATCAGCAAGGACGACGGGGATGCCTGCCGAGAAATCGGCGCCGAAGAGTTCTATGCGGACGTCGCCCGCCACGGCCGCGAAGTTCTCGCACATCTGGCAGGCATCTCGGAACGCGTAACCGGATTGAGGCGCCAGGTCGCCCGTCCGCATACCGGAAAGCAGAGATGACCGGTCTACGCCGCCGTTCGCGCGCATCTTCTGGTAGTCGGAGATAGTGTAAGTGCCGGGGCAGTCCACCACCACCGTCACCAGGTCCTCCAGGCTAGCCTGCTGGAGTTTGACCAGTTCTATCAGCGCGCGGTATTCACAGGGGCGCAGGACGGCGGCAATCCGCCCGCGCGGCTCCCGGACGGTCACCGGCCCGACAGCGCGCGCGGCGTTCAGGCCCAGCACCGGCGCCAACGGGTCCGCTGCGTCCAGCAGAACCGGGTCCGCCACCAGCGCTGGCGTGACCGCGCCCGACGGCGTCTCCATCGGCACCAGAACGGCCTCCACCGCCTCCGTCTCCAGCAGCCGCTTGAGAAAGCCCCTCAGGGTCGCCAAAATATCCTGGTTTTCAACGGGAATCCGTGCTCTCATTGCGTCTCCTTGCGTCTTGCTTATCGCACTCGCTTATCCGCATATCGCAGTTGGTTCTGCGACGCTCCCTGCGACCTGCGGCTCGCTCCCGGCTATACTGCCCACTCCCGCTTCATCGGGTTGGGCCCTTTCTCTTTCAGGTACTGGGTCATCTGGCTAACCGTGTCGGCGAAGCGCTGGCCCTCCGAGGCAGAAATCCAGCGCAGCCAGACCCGGTCCTCCTCCAGGCCGGCCTGCTTGAGGATTTCCTTGAGGGCGATGATGCGCCGCCGGGCCTTGTAGTTGCCGGATTGATAGTGGCAGTCGCCGGGGTGACAGCCGCCGATGAGCACCCCGTCGGCCCCGTCCAGCAGCGCTTTCAGGACGTAGGTAGGGTCTACCGAGCCGGTGCACATGAGGCGGATGATGCGGACGTTAGGCGGGTACTGGATGCGGGACGTTCCGGCCAGGTCCGCCCCGGTATAGGTACACCAGTTGCAGAGGAACGCGACGATTTTGGGTTCAAAGCCGTTGTCGGACATGTTCCCTCCCGAAAAAGATGCCGGTTTTTGCGGCGGCTTCGCCGCCGCGAAAACCGATAGCATTTACCACCCCACCAGTGCCTCCACCTGAGCCAGAATCTGGTCGGGCGTGAAGTGCTGGAGACGGATCGCCTTGGACGGGCAGGTGACCGCGCAGGCGCCGCAGCCCTTGCAGAGAACAGCGTTCACCCGCGAGACGCCCCAGAGCGGGTCCAGCCCCGGCGCGCCGTATGGGCAGATTTCCACGCACATCCCGCACCCGGCGCAGAGTTCCGGGTCCACAATGGCCGTCGCCGCCTCCATGGGGACGACGCCCCGCATCAGCGGGATGAGCGCCGAAGACGCCGCCGCCTTCGCCTGCGCGACGGTATCCGGGATGTCCTTCGGACCCTGGCAGCATCCTGCCAGGAAGACCCCGTCCACCGCCGTATCCACCGGGCGAAGTTTCGGGTGGGCCTCCAGGAAGAAGCCGTCGGCGGAGCGGGGGAGTTTCAGGAGCGCGGCAATGGCGGCCGCCTCCGGGCGCGGCTCCATCCCCACCGCCAGCACCACCAGGTCCGCCTCATGCTCCACCGTCCGCCCCAGCAGCGTGTCTTCCACCCGCACCACCACCCGGTCGCCCCGGCGGTAAATCTCCGAGACGTTGCCCCGGCGGTAGCGCACCCCCGCCCGACGGACCTCGTCGTAGAACTCCTCCCCCCGCTTCCCGAAAGTCCGGACGTCCATATAGAAGACGGTGACCCGCGCATCCGGCAGGGCTTGGCGGACCAGTTGCGCCTGCTTGGCGCTAATCATACAGCAGACCCGGGAACAGTACGGGCGGCCCAGTTGCTGATCCCGCGAGCCGACGCACTTGATGAAGACCACATCCTTCGGCGTCTTGCCGTTCACCGTCAGGTCGCCCGAAGATAGCCGCTGCTCCAGTTCCAGCGTGGTCACCACCTGCGGGTAGATACCGTAGCCGAACTCCGGCTTGAGGCGCGGGTCAAAGACATTGTAGCCAGTGGCGATGACGATAGCCCCAACCTTCAGCGGCTCCCTTACCCCCTCCACCGTAGCCTCAAAATTTCCGACAAAACCCGTGATATTGGTGACCCGCGAGTTCAAGTAGACAGTAATATTCGGGTGGCGCTGGACCTGGTCCACCAATGCGGGCAGCCATTCGGCGACGGGTTCCAGATCTGGGAAGGTGCGATTCAGTTCGGCGACGCGGCCACCCAGGCGGTCGCTCCCCTCTACCAGATACACCGGGAACCCGGCGTCGGCGATGTCCAGCGCGGCGACCAGCCCCGCCACCCCACCGCCGATGACCAGCGCGCCCGGCGTGACCGGCGCCTCCCGCTCCTCCAGCGGCTCCAGGCGGGCCGCCTTCATCACCGCGGCATAGACCAGGGCTTTGGCCTTCTCCGTCGCCTCGTGGCGGTCGTGGTGGACCCAGGAGCACTGCTCCCGGATGTTGGCCATCTCAAACTGGTACGGGTTGACCCCGCCCTCCTGGGATGCGGCGCGGAAGGTCGGCTCGTGCATCCTGGGTGAGCAAGACGCCACCACTATCCGGTTCAGCCCCAGCGTCCGGGCGTCCTCTTTGATGAGAGCCTGGCCCGGCTCAGAGCACATATACGTATAGTTGCGGGCGACGGCGACACCCGGCAGCGTGGCGGCGAACTCTGTCACCGCCTCCACGTCTACCGTCGCGGCCACGTTGGTCCCGCAATGGCAAATGTAGACACCGATGCGCGGTCTTG
>DAOTWK010000260.1:0-1979 GCA_034435815.1 Anaerolineae bacterium
CGGGAGCGCGCGGGCGAAGGCGTAGACGCTCCGGTCGGCCCAGAGGCGGTGGAATGTGCCCCGCCGCAGGGCCGGATACCGGTGCCGCAGTGCGACGCAGCGGCGGACCCAACCCTGCAGGTCGGCGTCCCAGCGAGATTCGTCCCACGGGAAGGCCCGGCGGCAGTCGGGGTCGTCCCCGCCCTCCATGCCGATTTCGTCCCCATAGTAGATGCAGGGCGCGCCGGGAAAGGTCATCTGCAAAAGCACCGCCAGCCGCAACCGCCGCTTGTCGCCCCGAAAGAGGGTCAGGACGCGCGGGGTGTCGTGGCTCCCCAGCAGGTTCAACTGCGCCAGCGTCACCTCCCAGGGATAGAGAGCCAGGAGACGGTCAATCTCGGCGGCGAACTCCGTCCCGGAGAGGGGGCGGAGGCGGAAGCCGCCGGGTCGGAAGGAGGTATCCAGCGCATCTCCGCCGCAGAAGCCCCACACCGCGCGGGTGAAGACGTAGTTCATCACCGCGTCAAAGTGCTCCCCCTGCAGCCAGGGAGCCGCGTCGTCCCAGATTTCGGCGACGATGTACGCCTCCGGGTTGACCGCCTTGACCCGGCGGCGGAACTCCTCCCAAAAGCCCGGGGTCTTGATCTCCAGCGGGACGTCCAGCCGCCAGCCGTCTATCCCCTCCCGCAGCCAGTGCTCGGCGACGCCCATGATGAACTCCCGCACTTGGGGGTTATCGGTGTTCAGTTTGGGAAGGGCCCGCAGGCCCCACCAGGCCTGGTAGTTAGGCCGCCGACGGGCGGCGTAGGCATACAGCGGGAACCCCTTGACGATGAACCAGTCCAGGTACGGCGACGCGGGGCCGTTTTCCAGGATGTGGTTGAACTGGAAGAAGCCCCGGCTGGCGTGGTTGAAGACGCCGTCCAAGACGATGCGGACTCCCCGCCGATGGGCCTCGTCCAGCAGGTCCCGGAAGGCCTCGTCTCCGCCCAGGATGGGGTCCACCCGGTAGTAGTCGTGGGTGTGATAGCGGTGGTTGGCCGTAGACTGGAAAATGGGGTTAAAGTAGATGGCGTTTACGCCCAGGTCCTGGAGGTAATCCAGTCGCTCCAGGACGCCCCGCAGGTCCCCGCCCTTGAAGCCATAAATGGTGGGGGGACTATCCCATGGCTCCAGGTTGTTCGGTTTGGGCACCCGCTCGCTTTTGGCAAAGCGGTCGGGGAATATCTGGTAGAAGACGGCATCTTTGACCCAGTCGGGTGTCTGGAAACTCAACTCGCTCCTTTCGTTTTATTTAACCACCAAGACACAAAGACCCGGAGGTTTGTTAATTTTTACTTCGTATCTTCGTGTCTTTGTGGTTTTTCTCTCATCCTTTCGGCCAGCGCCAGGGCCAGGAAGAAGGCATAGGCCAGGTCTATCAGGAAGAACGAATGGTCCACCAGGCCGTGGGCCAGCATATCGGCGACGCCGCCCATGAGGCCGATGGCCAGGGCGCGGGCGTCCGGGTCGGCGTGGCGGCGCAGGGGGAGGGCCGCCCGCCAGAAGGCGACCTGTAGCCCGATGCCCACCACCGCCCCCAGGACTCCCAGCCGGGCCCAGAAGTCCAGCAGGAAGTTGTGGGGATGGGAGAGGTCCGGCTCCTGCCAGGCGGAGGGGAGGATGTAGCGGCCCCGGTAGTGGTAGAGGAAGTTATCCGGTCCCACGCCCAGCCAGAAGTGGTCCTGAATCATCGCCACTGTCCCCTGCCAGAGTTTGATGCGGAAGAAGGTGGTGCCTTCCTGGGTGGTGAAGAGGGAGGCGAAGCGGGGCAGGCGCAGAAGCGGGATCAGCGCCAGCGCCAGGACCAGGAGAAGGGCCAGGGTAGCCCAACGCCAGCGCCCGCCCGCCAGAAGCCCCACCGTCACCAGGGCGGCGGGGACCCCCAGGAGGAGGGCCCCTTTGGAGAAAGTGAGCAGCAGCGCCGCGCCCACCGGCAGCGCGGCCAGGCCGTAGGCCAG
>DAOTWK010000261.1:0-4222 GCA_034435815.1 Anaerolineae bacterium
GCGATAGAAAATGCTCACCTGCTGGAAGACCTCCAGCGGCGACTGGACATCCTGGCGACCTTCAACGACCTGAACCGCGCCGTCACGGCCCGCTTGGACCTGCAGGGCGTGCTCCAGACGGTAGTGGATGCGGTGCCGCGCCTTCTGCAATGTCAGGGCAGCGTTGCCTTCCTGCGAAATCCGGAGACGGGACAGTACGAAGCGCGCGCGGCCCACGGGCATAACGTCTCCTCTCTTCGGGAGCGCTCATTTGCCCTCGGCGAAGGGATGGTGGGAACGGTCGCTCAAAGCAAAATGCCTCTGGCCGTGACAGACGCCGCTAAGGAAAGGAAGGCCTGTTATATTCCCCAGGGCGCCGTGGCCCTCGCTCCGCTGGCTATGGGCGATGAAGTCGTTGGCGTTCTGGCCGCCGACCGTCCGACCCGCGAGACCTTTACCCCGACCGACCTGGCGGTCCTCACCGCTCTGGCCGACCAGGTGGCCGTAGCCGTCCAGAATGCGCGCCTTTTTGAGGAATCGGTGAGCCGGGCCCAGGAACTCTCCACACTGCTGGAGGCCACCAGCGCGCTATCGTTCACTCTGGACCTGGATTGGGTCCTCTACGCTCTCGGCGAGCGTCTGCTGGACCTCACCGGCGCCGATGGCTGCGTCATCTCCGAGTGGGACCGGGAGACGGATAGGGTCATCGTCACCTGGGAGTCCCGGAGGGAGGAGACGCCACTGGCCTGCCGGGCGTATCGCTCTGAGGAGCGCCCTGTGGTACAGGAAGTGCTCCTGACCCAGGAGCCGGCCATCCTGACGGCGGATGACCCCGAAGCGCAACTGCTCCTGCAGGAGCGGGATGCCCGCTCCCTCCTGCTGGTGCCGATGGTCGCCCGGGGGCAGACGATGGGGTTGGTGGAACTGGAGCGGCGGGAGGCCCGGCCTTTCAGCCCCAATGAGGTCCGTCTGGCTCGGGCGCTGGCCAACCAGGCCGCTACGGCCGTCCAGAACGCCCGCCTCTACGAAGAAATCCGTCGGTTCACCGAGGAACTGGAACAGCGGGTGGAGGAGCGCACTCGCGAACTGGCCCAGGCCCTTCAGGACCTGACAGCGGAGCGGGACCGGATGGAGGCGCTCTACCGCATCGCCAGCCAGGTCGCTTCCAGCCTGGACGTGGGGCAGGTTCTCCACCGGACACTGGAAACAGTTGTCCAGGTAACAGGATCCAATCAGGGCTTCATCTTGTTGGTGGACTCCCAGACCGACACCCTGGTCCGCCGAGCAGCCGTGGGTGTACCTACCCACATCCCCATCACCGGCCTGCCCACCCGCTTCCGACGGGGGGAGGGGTTGGCCGGATGGGTGCTGATTCATAATCAGCCTGTCCTTATTCCCGACCTCTCCGCCGACCCCCGTTGGGTTCCCGGGCCCGAAAGCCAGGAGCAAAAATCTGCTCTGGTTGTACCTCTGGGGGTGGCGGGAGAGGTTCTGGGCGTTCTCCTTCTCCTCTCCACCGCTCCCGCTTACTTTACCGAAGACCACCTGCGGCTGGTAGAGGCGGCTGCTGCTCAAATCGCCAATGCAGTGAACAATGCTGCCCTCTACGACCTCATCCGCCAGCAGGCGGAAGACTTGGGAGCGATGCTGAAACAGCAGCAGGTGGAGGCGGCCAGGAACCAAGCCATCTTGGACGGCGTCGCTGACGGAGTACTTTATGCGGATGCTTCGGGAAAGATCGTCCTTTTCAACCCGGCGGCTGAACGGATCTTGGAGATTCCTCGCCAGCAGGCTATTGGGCGCAGCATTCGGGAGATGTTGGGGCTCTACGGCGTAGAGGGCCGCAAGTGGCTGAAGACGCTGGAGGACTGGGCGGCTCACCCTGCCGACCGCACTCCTGAAGAATTCATCGCCGAACGGCTTCAACTGGGGGATCGGATCGTCAGCGTCCATGCTGCCCCGATCATCCGGGGGACGGAGTATCTGGGCACGGTCTCGGTGTTCCGGGACATCACTGCCGAAGTGGAGGCCGACCGGGCCAAAACCGAGTTTATCTCTACCGTCTCCCATGAATTGCGGACGCCGATGACCTCTATCAAGGGCTATGCTGACCTGCTGATGCTGGGGATGGCCGGTCCCCTGGACGAACAACAGAAGCATTTCATCGGAATCATCCGCAACAATGCCGAACGGATGGTCGCGCTGGTTAGCGACCTGCTGGATATTTCCCGGATTGAGTCCGGGCGGGTGCAGTTGGACCTGCGCGCCGTCCACATCCACGAGGTGGTAGGGCAGGTGGTCAACACCCTTCAGGGACGGGCGTTGGGCAAGGGGCTGGCTTTTCAAATTGATGTATCTGAAGACCTGCCCCCTGTCTGGGGAGATAGCAATCGGGTGGCCCAGATTCTGACCAATCTGATCAGTAACGCTATCCAGTACACTCCGCCTGGGGGCCAGGTGACTGTCTCCGCCCGTACCAACGGGGATATGCTGGAGGTCTCCGTCGCCGATACCGGCATTGGCATCTCCAAAGAGAACCAGCGGAAAATCTTTGACCGCTTCTTCCGCGCCGACGACCCGCTGGTCCAGGAGACGCCCGGCACCGGTCTGGGATTGCCCATTACCGCATCCCTGGTGCAGATGCACGGAGGGCAAATCTGGGTGGAGAGCGAACTGGGCGAAGGGAGCACCTTTACTTTCACCCTTCCGCTGGCAACGGCTCGGGCCGCCGCTCCGTTTCCGATGCCCTCCGCAAGCGCTCCGGTGCTGGTGGTGGAGGACGAGGCGGATATTGCCAACCTGATCCGCATTTATCTGGAACGCGAGGGGTACGCTGTACACATTGCTTACCGGGGAGAAGAGGCGATCCGCATAGCCCGGGAAATCCAGCCCGGCCTCATTACCCTGGACATTTGTCTGCCTGATATGGACGGATTTGCCGTCCTGGAGCAGTTAAAGACGGACGCGCAGACGGCCCATATCCCGGTCGTTGTGATATCTGTCGTTCCGGACCGGGAAATGGGGCTTCGGTTGGGGGCAGTGGAATACCTGGGTAAACCGATAGATGAAGAGCAGTTGATAGGACTGGTACGGCGAGTGCTCCATCGCCAGGGGCTCATCCTGGTCGTGGACGACGACCGGGATAATCTGGCCCTGATACGGGAGGCGCTTCGCCGCTATGGTTTCAGCGTGCAGACCACCGGGCAGGGGAAACGGGCCCTCCAGATTGCGCGCGAGATCCATCCCGCGCTAATCCTGCTGGACCTGAGGCTGCGGGACGTGGACGGCTATCAGGTGCTGCGGAATCTGAAATCCGACCCGCGCACCCGGGATATTCCGGTGGTGGTGATGAGCGGGAGTGTGACGGACGAGGAATTGAAGGAGCAGAGAGCACTGGCCCTGGGGGCGGTGCGATTTTTGACCAAGCCGTTTGCCATAGAAGAATTTATCCAGGAGATTTCTACCCTGGTTCAGCCGGCAACGGTGTAGGTGCGAAGAAAGGAGGAATATGCCTCGCATTTTGGTTGCTGAGGACGAGAAGGATATTCGGGAACTCATCGCCTTCACACTACGGTTCGCCGGCTTTGATGTCCTCCTGGCCACCAACGGCGCAGAGGCCGTGGAGGTCGCAGAGGCAGAGAGGCCCGACCTGGTCATCTTGGATGTGCGAATGCCTAAGATGAGTGGGTACGAAGCCTGCCGTCGGCTGAAGGAGAATCCGCGGACGGCATCCCTTCCCATCGTTTTCCTCTCCGCCAAGGGACAGGATTCCGAAATCCAGCAGGGGCTGGAATCCGGGGCCGAGGAGTATATCCTGAAGCCATTCGCCCCCGATGAATTGATTCAGCAGGTCCAGGACATTTTGAATCGGCCACGATAAGAGTTCGTGATCAGCCGTCATGAGTGCGGTCATTATTGAGGGTAGACTGGTCCACTACGAGGCCATTGGGCGAGGCCGACCGGTTATTTTCATCCACGGTTGGCTTGGTTCCTGGCGCTACTGGATGTCGGCGATGGACGACCTTTCGGAGCGCTACCGGGCCTACGCGCTAGACCTCTGGGGGTTTGGGGATACGGACCGCCGCCAAGACGGCTATTCGCTGAGTGCATATGTAGACCTGGTGGAACAATTTTTGGAAGAAATGGGCGTTTCCCGGGCGGTCCTGGTGGGGCATGGACTGGGGGGCGTGGTAGCCATCCGCCTGGCGGCCCGGACGCCGGAGCGGGTGGACCGGCTGGTCGC
>DAOTWK010000262.1:0-2251 GCA_034435815.1 Anaerolineae bacterium
TGGATGGGCACCGGTGGGGGAGGTGGCCCAAGTTGGGGCCGCCGGGTGCTGGAACAGGCACTGGAGGACGGGCTGAAACTGGAGTGGGTGGCCCCCTCCGAAATCGCCGACGACGCCTGGACCTGCACGGCGTACGGAATGGGCTCTATCGCGCCCCTCTCTGAGGAGACAAAGAAACTCATCCACCGTCTGGGGCTGACCGACCGTTACGGCGACCAGACAATGGAAATGGCCATCCGGGAACTGGCCGCCTATGCCGGGGTCCAGATCGGTGCGATTGTCCCCTCCGAACTGGGGGCCGGGAATACGCCTGCCCCGCTGGTCGCCGGTGCCCGCCTGGGCATCCCCGTTGTGGACGGAGACTATGCCGGTCGGGCCATCCCCGAGGAGATGCAGGGGACGCCGTACCTCTACGGCAAGAACAGTTGGCCCTTTGCCAGCGTGGATAAATGGGGGAACATCGCCATCGTCAAAGAGACCTGCAACCCCTACATGCTGGAGCGCATCGGTAAGATGCTGGCGGTCGCCGCGTTCGGCATCTGCACCATCGCGGCCACCCTGCTCACCGGTCGGGAAATGAAAGAAATCATCATCCCGGGAACCCTGACCCGTTGCCTGGAACTGGGGCGGGCCATTCGGATGGCGCGGGAGGCTGGAGAGGACCCCGTCCGCGCGGCGATTCAGTTCACCGGTGGCTGGCTCCTCTTTGAGGGTGTGGTCACCGGCAAGGACTGGGAGGACCGGGAAGGCTACATGTTCGGCACCTCCCATATCCGGGGCACCGGCGACTACGCCGGCCACACCATGGACATCTGGTTCAAGAATGAGAATCACGTCTCCTGGCTGGACGGCCGGCCTTTCGTCTGCAGCCCCGACCTCATCGTGGTGGTGGACCGGGAGACGGGCGAGGGCATCACCAACACCGACCTGGAGGCCGGGATGCAGGTAGCGGTAGTAGGGGTGAAGGGGCTGGAGGCGTTTCGCAGCCAGCGGGGCCTGGCCGCTGCCGGCCCGCGCTACTTCGGCTTTGATATAGACTACATGCCGATTGAGGCGCTGATGGCCGGAAGGAGTTGAGGATGGAACTGGCCTACGGCACCGAACCGCGCGCCGAATTTTACAGTTTTGAACTGGCCGCCGCCGCCCACCGGCTGGTCACCGAGATGCGCCCCATCCGGCCGGGCCAGCAGGTTGCCATTACCGCCGACACTCTCTCCGACCTCCGGGCCGTAGAGGCGACGGCCCGGGCCGTCTATGCCGTCGGCGGCATCCCCTCCGTTTTCCGGTATCCGACCAACCCGCAGCCCTGCATGGACCCTCCAGCCCCCGTCGCCGCCGGACTCCCCCGGGCGGATGTCTGGATAGACTTCGCCGTCGCCTATCACCTTTACAGCCCGGCCTACCACACCGCCGTTGCCGCCGGGTGCATCTATGTCTGCCTGACTGGTATGGATGCCGATATGATGGTGCGGACGATCGGACGGGTGCCTTACCAGCCCCTGCGGGAGATGGCCGACCGTCTCTACCGCCTCTCCCAGGCCGCCGACGTCATCCGGGTCACGGCCCCCTCCGGCACCAACCTGACCATGCGGGTGGATAAGGCCGGGGACCCGTTCTGGGAACCGCCACCGGAGTCCGGCGGCTATCCCCAGATGCTGGGGGGACAATCGGGCTTCATGGCGATTCGGGAAAGTTTTGAGGGCGTCCTGGTCTTTGACGGCGCGCTCTGGCCCCCAGCCGAACTGGGCATCCTGCATCATCCGGTCCGGCTGACGATTGAGAAGGGGCGCATCGTCTCCATAGAAGGCGGGCATGAGGCGCAGGTCTTCCGGCGGTGGTTGGAGTCCTTCGGGCATCCGGCGATGTTCCAGATGGACCACGCCTGCTATGGCTTCAATCCGGGCGTCACCCGGCCCAGTGGGCGGATTCTGGAGGACGAGCGCATCTTCGGCTGCATGCAGTTCGGCATCGGCCCCAGCGATTGGGGCGCGCCGTCCCATACGGACGGAGTGGTGCTGAGCCCCAGTGTCTATCTGGATGAAGTACCGATTGAGGCAGAGGGCCGATACGTCCACCCCGACCTGGTGGCCCTCTGCAAGGAAATGGGCGTGCCGGGTTATTAAAGGGCGGGGGTTTTGCGGCGGCCTTTGGCCGCCGCAGAGTTTTCTAACCGAAATTGATCGCCCAGTAGGACTACCGAAAACCGCGGACGGCAACTCCTGATGCTTTTTGTCGCGAAAAGGGGAAGAAC
>DAOTWK010000263.1:0-7544 GCA_034435815.1 Anaerolineae bacterium
CGTTAGCGGCACTGGTGGTACTGTCAATCGCAATTGCGACGTCTTAATGCCCTGTCGGGCATTGGGGGGATTCGGACGGATGGCAAGCGGAATCCGCGCGGGTGGGGCCCTTTGTTAGGTCTTAATGCCCTGTCGGGCATTGGGGGGATTCGGACTTGGTAGCCCGTGCCCTTTCCCAAAGTAGTGAGGTGCGTCTTAATGCCCTGTCGGGCATTGGGGGGATTCGGACCTTGAGGAGTGGAAACGGTCACTCCTGGACGTCGGTCTTGGGTCTTAATGCCCTGTCGGGCATTGGGGGGATTCGGACTCTCTGGCCCCCGCCGGGGCGCCTTTGCCGTCCTCCGGCCGGTCTTAATGCCCTGTCGGGCATTGGGGGGATTTGGACCGCCCTGCTCCCCGTTGGAAAGGGCTCGTTCGTCATCCGTGGTCTTAATGCCCTGTCGGGCATTGGGGGGATTTGGACCCACGATAACTTTTACATCTCGTGCAAGAAAGAGGCTAACGTCTTAATGCCCTGTCGGGCATTGGGGGGATTTGGACCGAAACGGACGCGGACTATCCGAACTATACGATGAAATGGTCTTAATGCCCTGTCGGGCATTGGGGGGATTTGGACTTTTATTACTGCGACTTGTGCTAATATTCATTGATTAGGTCTTAATGCCCTGTCGGGCATTGGGGGGATTTGGACATGATATGTTCCCCCCAACCCGACCCCGGTGTTTGGGTCTTAATGCCCTGTCGGGCATTGGGGGGATTTGGACCTCTCAGTGCCGTCAGTGTGACGTCACTGGGGGTGGACTATACGATCGGTCTTAATGCCCTGTCGGGCATTGGGGGGATTTGGACCATTGATTACTTGCGGCACTTGAATTCTTTTCTTCTGGTTTCGTCTTAATGCCCTGTCGGGCATTGGGGGGATTCGGACGGAGAAAACCCGCACCGGGCGCCCCGCCGCGTGGGAAGTCTTAATGCCCTGTCGGGCATTGGGGGGATTCGGACCTCTCGTCGTACGCGGCCTGGGTGCTTGAGTGCCAAAAGGAGGGTCTTAATGCCCTGTCGGGCATTGGGGGGATTCGGACCCATAATTGGCGGCCGAACACCCTGGGGCAAAATTTGGTCTTAATGCCCTGTCGGGCATTGGGGGGATTCGGACTGTTCTACTCTGCTTTCAGGGGGTTTAGATGATAGTTAGTCTTAATGCCCTGTCGGGCATTGGGGGGATTCGGACGCAGTTGTCAAATCATTGCCGGTCCCCGGGGAGAAGTCTTAATGCCCTGTCGGGCATTGGGGGGATTCGGACCCTGTAAATCCCGTGGAAATCGGACGCTGTAAAGGTACTCTTGCCTCCATTCTTGTTCCCATTATACACCATTATCCCCATCCTGTCCAGATTGTACGGGCCTGGCCTTCCACTTCGTGGGATTCTGCGAACACCCCCTCCAGGAGTCCACCCGGTCGGGCCGGAAAGAAGGGGGTGTTCGCAACGGCGTCGGCCGTCCCGGAGCAGCACAAAGGCCCGCCCAGGCCCGAAGGGAGGAGGCCTCGGCGCCCATCGGTCGGCGCGGAAGGTCCGTCCCGCCGCAGGCGACCCAACGCCGAGGCCTCCAATCCCGTTATACGATGTAAACCTCCGGCACCTCCACCGGCGGCGCCGCCTGCCCCAGCGTCTGCACCTCTCCGGCGCAGACGGGACAGAGGCGGTAAATCCGCACCCGGTCCTCCTCCGCTTTGAGCCGTCGGGCCAGGCCCTGGCGCATCTTCTCCGCCTGGGAAGCGGTCAGCATACACTCCCAGACGCTGTACTGAACCCGCTCTCCGTACCCGTTCAGAAAACGGGCCACCTGATTGCGACGCCGGTCGTCCGGGATGTCGTAGGCCACTACGTACCGGCGCTGTCCCTCCTTGTGGTGTTTTGTTTCCGCCGAATCGGTCTCCATCGTCCTTTACCGAACTTGGAAGGGGCGAAAAGTCTCGCCGGTCTGGACGGCGTGGGCCAGATGCCGGGCCTCCACCTCCAGGCAGCGGCGATAGTTCATCCGCTCTCCCGTCCGGGGGTGAGTCAACTCCAGGTTCAACCGTCCTTCCCACTCCCGGATGAAGCGGAACCTTCCCTCATCGCCCAGACGGATCGGATACGGCCCCTCGGGGTCCTCCTCAAAATGGTCCGGGCGGAGGATTTCGTTGTTCAGGCAGCGCAGGACCATGCTATCCACCAGAATGGGGCGAAACGGCTCTATGAGGTCCAGGACCAGGCTGGGGCGATTGTATTCGGGCTGATGGAGGAAGCCCAGGTACGGGTCCAACCCCACCGTCCACACGGCCCACTCCATCTGATGGGTCAGGAGGGTGTAGCCGAAGCTCAGAAGGGCGTTGACGGGGTCGGGCGGCGGGCGGCGGACCCGTTTCTCAAAGCGCCAGCCGGGGACGGTGATAAGGTGGCGGAAGACGGAGAAGTAGACGGCGGAGCCCCGTCCCTCCAGGCCGTTGAGGGCGTTCCGGGTGCGGGCCCGTCCCACCTGGGCGATGAGGTTGGAGAGCCGGTCGGCGGCGGTGGAGAGGGCGGTCTCCTTTTCCGGCGCGTCGGTGCGGCGGGCGTAGCGCCGCAGAAGGGTGCGCAGGTTGTGCAGTTTGGCCGTCACCAGCGCCCGAGCCATCCCCAGAGCCCAGTCCGGGTCGTTGACCCGGGCGTACTGGCGGAGGCGGAGGAGGCCGTTGCCCCGCTCCGGCCCCACCAGCCGACCCTTGTACCGCCCGTCCCTTGTCAGGAAGACGACTTCTATCCCTTGGACCAGCAGGTAGGAGAGGGCGGGCGGGGTGAGGGAGACGTTGCCCAAGAGGACGACCTGGGAGACGTGCGCCGCCGGGACGGTGGCAATGACCTGGTCGTCTTTCTCCACGACCAGGCGACGGACCCGGCAGGCCAGCCGGGCCCCCTGAGTGGAAACGTATAGCGGTGGCATGCGAATCCCCCAGATTTCGGTTGTTAAGGTGCGACGGTCATTGAACCGCAGAGAGCGCAGAGGACGCGGAGGATTTCATTCAGCGCTGACTGAAAGTCAACCTCCCTGGGTTTCCAGCCAGAGAACGGCCCCCGCCGTCCTTTATTTATTAATTATCCAATCTTCTCTGCGTTCTCCGCGTCCTCTGCGGTAAAAAAACCTACCGGCGGGCGCGGGCGGCCTCCCGCTGCGCCTGGAGGTCCATGATTTCGGCGATCTCGTAGCGCGGCGGGAGGGCTCCTTCGGCCGGACGGAGACGGACGCATGGGGGGAAGTAGCCCATGCGGCCGTGCAACTCGGCCAGGAGCGCGACGGCGATGAAACTGAGGGCCGGCGGCACCACCAGCAAAGGAAGAGTCTGCCATTCGGCTGGGGAAAGGCCGGCCCGGTCGGCCAGTTCCACCACCTGGGGCCCGAAGGGCCGGCCGGTATCCAGGTGGGTGGGGATTTCTATCACCCGCTCCACCGGCTGGCCTGTGAGGCGCTCCAGTTGGGCCAGGTGGTCAGATGTCAGCGGATGGGAGAAGTTCAGGACAAGCATTGCGTTTCCTCACAGCAATCCCCACTGCTTGGCCAGCGCGTCCAAGTTCGGGAGAATCTCCTTCTGTGTCTTCTGGCTCAGTTTACTGGCGCTCATTGGGCTGAGGTTCATTCCGGCGTGGTCCAGGTCGTTGCGGACGGCGGTCAGTTGGTTCCAGAGGTCGCTGAGGGCGTCCGCTTCCGGCCACTTCTGCATTTCCCGGCCCTCCTCATTCAACTCGTCGGGAGTGGACCGTCCCTGGGCAACCCGGCAGAGGCCCGAAAGCCCCTGTTCTATCCTTTCCCGTTCTTCCCTGCTCAGGACAAATGTCCCGTTCAACCGCCAGCCGGCAGCAGTGACCACCCATTCTCGGGCCAGGGTGACGGCCTGGATGACCTGGCCATGGTCGGCGTACCAGTGGATCAGGTCCAGTTGTTGCCGCAGGCTCTCCTGGACGTTCTGGGTTGGCTCGGAGAGGGCGCGACGGCCGTACTCTTCCTCGATTCGCCCGGCCATCACTTCAAAAGGACGGGCCCAGCGGGCGAGGTCTTCGCTTGCTTTCTTGAGGACGGCGCTCACCCGACCGGCGTTTTCCATCACCTCCAGAGGGCGGCAAAGCATGATGGCGCGGGAGAAGTTCTCCAGGTCCCTTCCGGCGTTCTTCAGTGCGCCGGAGCGACGGGCATCCCCTTCCCGGACCAGCAGGCGGGCCAGGTACTGGGCGTCGCCGGTATGGATGAACTGATTGGTCGCCGCCAGCCAGTCCAGCAGAAAGACGAAGGGAGTCAGGTCAAAGACGGGACGGGAGCCGGGGTCGTCTTTGGGCCGGGCCTCGTAGGCGCCGTAGACGACGGCGCGGATACGAACCCGACGAGCAGCCCGCAGGTATGCCGCCGCCAGGAAAGTCAGGAAGGGGATAGACCGGAAAGAGTGGGTGATGTCAAAGACGACCTCTTCCTTCTCCTCCACCGTCTCCGTCAGCGCAGAGAAGATGTCCCAGAGTTCCTCCTCGGACTGGCCATCCGGGATGGGGACGACCTGGAGGCGCTCCGGCGGTATCCGTTCTCTCAACCGCTGGAGGTTGGAATGGCACTGAACGGCCCTCGTGGCGAAGAGGTAGAGGGTCTCCAGGTCTGAAAAAAAGTGAAACAGCGCTTCCGGGAAGAGGTTGGTCGTGAAATCCCGTCCCGCATAGATGTAGGTGACGGTCTGGTAATCGCTTGTTCCCAGAAAGGAAATGGCCTTCATCGGCACTGCCTCCTACTGCTCCTCCATCTCCACCCACATCCACCCCAGCGGGGCGACGGGGCGCTCCTGAGCGCGGCCGTCGGGGGCGCGCTGGACCTGGACGATGACCCGACGGCTCTTGGGGAACGGGTCTCCAGGCCGACGGCGGCCTCGGGCAATGCCGTAGCCGCCCTCTCTTGGGGAGCGCAGGATGCCTTCCAGGAAGTTCGGGTCGGCCCGCAGGCGGCTCCCGAAGGTCTTATCGTCCCAGCCGGTGCCCCAGCCCACCTGGAGGAGGAAGCCCCGGGCGGGGATGCCCAGGCCTCCGTAGAAATCCCGAACCCGCTCTGCGCCGGGGACGTTGGCGAACCACGCCCGTTCCTCCTTAAGCCGCTGCGCGGCGTGGCGATTGACGATGGCCGGAAACGCCCGCAGCCAGTCCTCCCCCCGCATTTTCAGCCGGTGTCGCTGGGCCCACTCTGAGAAGAGGGCCAGGTCCAGTTTGAAGACGAAGTGGAAGACCGTCTCCGGCGCAATGGCCTCCAGTTCAATGGGGGAGGCCATCTGGCCACCGCGATGGATGACCCGCGCGTTGACCAAGATGAGACGGTCCGGCCCGACGGGGGCGCTATCGGCCACGTGGAGCGCGCGCAGGAGGTCGTGGTTGGGGTCGGGGCCAAAGATCGTCCGCTCGTACTCCTGTGCGGCGAAGCGAGGATTGGGGTTGAGGCGGGTCCGCTCCGGGCGGAGGCTCAGTTTTTCCCAGGCATGCCAGGCCAGAGCGGTGCGCACTGCGCCTTTGAGGCTGGTGCCGGGAAGGTACGGGCGGTCGTAGGGGTCTTTCAACTGTTCCCGCAACTGGGCCCCCTCCGTCTGGGAACGGGGGACGCCCCGGATGACGTAGCGGAAGAAGGGACTTTCCTGCCGGAAATCCTGCGGTTTCAGCAACTGGGCAGGTGGGATCGCCATCAGCCGCTCCACGACCCTCGGGTCGTCTACGTTCTGGGCCTCCAGGATGGCCTCCTCATTCAGCCGCCAGGTTCGCCCACCGTGGACGGCGTAGTCGTAGGAAAGGAGCAGGTCTCGCCCACTGCCGATGTGGAGGGGGGTGAGCAGGGTTGCTTTGGCCTGATAGACGACGTAGTCAGGCATCGGACACCTCCTTCACGCCAGCGCCCAGCGCGAAGCCGTAGCGCCAGACAGGATGGGGGAGGTCGCCGTCGGGGTTCTGGTAGCGGGGGCGGACGTCGGTGAGGTCGCCCCAGGGGCCGGGGCCAACAGCACGGACCAGGCTCCCTTCTGCTATCAGCCAGAGGCGCCGGCGCCGCTGAGCCGCGCCCTCCCAGGTGCGCAGCCATCCCGCTACCGCCGTCAGCGCGTAGCCAGGGGAGCCGGTCAGAGCGTCGGGGAGTTCCCCCGGGCGCGGGTCGTCCGGTGGGCCGGAATCCGGCATGTGGGGATGATAGCGGGAAAGAAGCCATATCAGGCCCCCGTCGGCCGGGTCGTGCAGGGCCAGGCCCTTCTGCTCCGTCCACGTGAATCCGCCGTAGCCGACGGTCCGCTCCCCACCCAGGCCATCGTCGGCCAGGAGCGCCAGGGCCCGAAGGAAGAGGTCCCGGAGGGCGGGGGCGTCCTTTCGCCACTGGACTCCGAACCAGAGCCCGCAGCCGGGGAAATAGGAAACGCGCCCGGCGTGGAAGATGTTGGAGGCGGAAGTCATCCGGTCCAGAGTCACGCGCGGGACCTGATGGGCTCTGAAGACGGTGTGTTCGCGCAAGGCATACAGTCGGTTCGGACGGACCCGCATCTCCTCGGGGAGTCCCTTCGTCTCCTCTGCGGTGAGCCAGAGGGTCCCGCCCTGCAGGGCGACGCCTCGCGCGGGCTCCGCCTCTTCCTTCTCTGGGAAGAGCCAGTCGTCCATCTGCTCCCCGTCCAGCATCCGGCGGAAGAGCGCTTCAGAGACAAAGCGGACTTTCTTGAGTTCCTTGGACCGGTTCCGGAGCGTCTCCGGACCGAACCAGCGGTCCAGGGGGACGGGCATCGGGAAGAAGAGGACGCTTCCGGCGAAGGGAAAGGCGGAGGTGAGGAGGAGGGACGGGTCGCCGCGCTGGCAAGGGGCGACGAAGTCCTCCACCCCCCCTCCGGTACGCAGTGCGGCATCTACCAGGGCAGCGAACAGCGTGTCGGAGGGGATGTGTTCGGCGCTTTCCTCCAGGTCTACGCCGCGCGCGCCCAGGTGGAAGCCGCTATGAAAGGTCAGGCGGTAGACGGTCAGTTCGGCCATCGTCCGCCTCCTTTCACACCAGGCCCAGGGCGTCCGTCACCTTCCGAAGCAGGTTGGGCAGGTCACTCACCAGAGTGGGGAGGTCACTGTATTTGCCGACTTCGCGGGGGGCCTCCAGATAGTTCGCGCCGGGGCGAACGGTGACGATGATATCCTGCAACTTTACCTTGCCGGAGCCGCGAGAGCCCAGGCCGCCCAGGTAGTCGTCCTCCAGGAGTTGGAGCCCCTCCACCAGGGTGCACAACCGTTGTACGTCCTTCTTCGGGTCGGCGATGGAGGTGGAATCATTCATCCCCTGGTAAACGGAGTAGACCATTTCGGCAGGGCCGAAGATGGCGCCGGCGGGGACCCGCTCCATCCGGCGGGGATTGGCGGCAGAGGTGACCCGGTCAATGGAGACCTCGGTCTTGACTTCGGTGTAGGGCAGGTCGGTGTGGGCCTGTTCGGTCAGGATTCGGGCGCTCTCATCGGTGAGGTGGACATCTCGCACCACCAGCCGGGTGGGGGTGGC
>DAOTWK010000264.1:0-16007 GCA_034435815.1 Anaerolineae bacterium
AACGTGCCAGGCACTTTTAGAAATGCCTGGCACGTCTTTACTTCCCCCTCAGCACTTCCTCCAGCGCGGCCAGCAGGCGGGTATTCTGGGCAGGGGTCCCGATGGTGATGCGCAGGAACTCCGGCAGGCCGTAGATGTCGCAGGGACGGACGATGACGCCGCGCTCCAGGAGGCGCTGGGCCACTTCCCCAGCCCGGGGCCCCACCCGGACCAGGACAAAGTTGGTGTGGCTGGGGATGCAGGAGAGCCCCATCCGCTGGACTCCCCGGCAGATGAACTGCCGTCCGTTGATGGTGGCAGCAATCGTCGCCTCCATAAAACCGTCGTCCTCCAGCGCGGCGATGCCTGCTGCCTGCGCCAGGCGGTTGACTGCGAAGGGCTCCTTCACCTTCAAGAGAGGCGCCAGGACTTCCGGGGCGGCTACAGCGTAACCCAGGCGCACTCCCGCCAGGCCGTAGATTTTAGAGAAGGTGCGAATCGTCATCACGTTTTGCCGCCCCTCCCGGATGTAGGCCAGGGTATCCGGGAAGTCGTCGGTGTGGACGAACTCGTAGTAGGCCTCATCAAAGACGACCAGGACATGGTCGGGGACGCGCTCCATGAAGGCCGAGACCTCGTCGGCGGTCACGATGGTGCCGGTGGGGTTGTTGGGGTTGCAGACGAAGACAATTTTGGTCCGGTCGGTGATGGCGGCGGCCATCGCCTCCAGGTCCAGCCGGTAGTCCCGCAGGGGGACCGGCACCAGGTGAGCACGCATAATGTGAGTGTAAATTTCGTAGAGGGGGAAGGAAGGTTGACCAACGATGACCTCATCTCCGTCGTCCAGATAGGCCAGACAGGTCTGGACGATGATGCCGTCGGCGCCGTTGCCCGCCGTCACTTGGTCTGGCCGGACGCCCAGGTGGCGGGCCAGGGCATGGCGCAGTTCGTAACTGTCGCCGTCGGGGTAGAGGTGAAGGCGGGGGACCTCCTCCGCCAGGGCCCGCATAGCCCGGGGTGAGGGCCCCAGGGGATTCTCGTTGGAGGCCAGTTTGATAATGTCTGTCAGACCATATTCCCGTTGCACTTCCTCAATGGGTTTACCCGGCACATAGGGCCGAATCTTTGCCAGACCTCGTTGCGGCTGAACAGGGCTCATGGGTCTCCTTAGGTAGAGGTTGAAAAGCGGGCAGTGGTTTGAGCCATTCGGGCTTACGGCATCCCCTGGCGAGGCTTACCTGCCCGTCGGGATAGGAGGAAAGATAGCAGGAACATCGCGGTGCAGACCAGTACCATTGCCGGGCCGGAGGGGATGTTCAGGTAATACGAACTGTAGAGGCCGGCCACTGCAGATAGGATGCCGAAGAGCGCTGCCAGGCCCATCATCGGCTCGATACGCCGCACCAGCAGGTAGGCGGTGGCAGGCGGGGTGACCAGCATCGCCACCACCAGCGCGACCCCCACGACCTGGAGGGCGGCCACCACGGTGATGGCCAACATGAGCAGTAAGAGATAACGGAGGAGCGAGGTAGGTAGCCGCAGGACGGTCGCCAGCACCGGGTCAAACGCTACCAGCACAAATTCCTTGTGGAAGGCCACCGTCAGCAGCAGCACCCCGCCGCTCAAGATTGTCGTTATAACCAGGTCGGCAGGTGAGACGCCCAGAACGTTGCCGAACAGAAAATGGGTGAGGTCCACGGTGTAGGTGCGCACTACGCTGAGCAGTACGATGCCCAGGGCGAAGGCGCCGGAGAAGACGATGCCGATAGCGGTATCTTCCCGGATGCGGTTCTGAAGATAGCCGATGGCGGCGGCGGCCAGAAGCCCGGCCGCCAGCGCGCCCGCGCTGAGGGGCCATCGGGCCAGGTAGGCCACGGCCACGCCGGGCAGGATGGCGTGGGCCAGCGCGTCGCCGAAGAACGCCATACCCCTCAGCACCACATAGGTCCCCAGTACGGCGCAGACCGCCCCGACCAGCATGCCCGCCAGGAGCCCCCGGATCATGAACGGATATGTCAGCGGCTCCAGCAACCATCCCATCATCCCCGTCCTCCTGAACAATGTCCATCGCCCAGGATCAGCGTTCCCCGCTCATGCTCCCAGAGGGTCAGTTGTCCACCGTACACCCGCCGGAGGGCATCCGGGCAGAGAACCTCCGCGGGAGGGCCGTAGGCAACCATTTCGCCGTTGAGCAGGAGTACCCGGTCCGACCACTCCGCGGCCATCTGAAGGTCATGGGTGGCCAGCAGGACGGTTATCTGACGCTCCCGGAGGCGGTCCAGGAGGTGCAGGATGGCCTCTTCACTAACAGCATCCACCCCCGCAAAGGGTTCATCCATCAGCAACAGCGGGGCTTCCTGGGCCAGCGCGCGGGCGATGAAGGCGCGCTGGACCTGCCCGCCGGAGAGTTCTCCCAGCGGACGTTTGGCCAGTTCCGCCAGCCCGACCTGTTCCAGCGCCCAGCGTACGGCTTCTCGGTCCCGGCGGGATGGTCGCCGCAGCCATCCGATGTGACGGACCCGCCCCATCATTACCACGTCGTTCACTGTCACCGGGAAGGTGAGGTCCACGTCTTCCCGTTGAGGGACGTAGCCGACGGAGGCCCGTTCCCGCCGGGGGTCGCAGCCGAAGATTTCCACCCGCCCGGATTGCAAGGGGAGCAGGCCGACGATGGCTTTGAAGAGGGTGGACTTTCCGGCGCCATTAGGCCCGACAACAGCCACCCGTTCGCCGCCCAGGACGGTGAAGGTCGCGTTGCGAAGGGCCACCCGTCCATTATAGGCGACGGTGACGTTTTCCACCCTCAGCACTTCACAGCGCCCGGCCATGTTGTCCCCTGCCTGGTGAATTGATCCAACTGCTACGCCATTATAGCGCGGGGGTGGGAAGATGCAAACCAGAGTTTTGCGGCAGCCTCTGGCCGCCGCAAAACTTCTCCCCTATATGAATTCACGAAACACCCAGTTCCCCAGCAGACGCCCGCGCGGGGTCAGGCGCGCCGTCTGCCCGTCCCACTCCAGGAGGCCCTGCCCGGCCAGGCGGGAGAGTTCCACGCCAAAGACCTCCGCCATTCCCATGCCGAAGCGAGCCCGAAAGCGGCCGTCACTCATCCCCGCCACCAGCCGCAGTCCCATCATCATCGTCTCCCCCATCTCCAGCCGCAGCGGTATCTCCTCCATCTCCTCCGCTACGGACCGGCCCGCCGACAGTCGGCGGATGTACTCCTCCGGATGCCGGACGTTGGTCCACCGCCGCCCTCCCCACCAGGACGACGCCCCTGCCCCTAACCCCAGGTACGGCTCGTTGTACCAGTAGGTCAGGTTGTGGCGACAGAAGTGACGGTCGGAACGGGCCCAGTTGGAGAGTTCGTAGTGGATGTATCCCGCTCGCTCCAGCCGCGCCTCGGCCCACTCGTACATCTCTGCCGCCGCATCGTCGTTGGGCGGAGGGATCTCCCCGCGCGCCACCTGCCCCTGAAGGGGGGTCCCCTCCTCCAGCGTCAGCGCGTAGAGGGAGAGGTGGTCGGGCCCCAGCGCGAGCGCCGCCTCCAGCGTCTCCTGCCAGCGGGAAGGGGTCTGCCCAGGCAGGCCGTAGATAAGGTCCAGATTGACGTTATCCAGCCCTGCCGCCCGCGCCGCGTCCATCGCCGCCACCGCTTCCTCCCAGGTATGCCGTCGCCCCAGCAGGCGCAGTTCGTCTGGATGGACGGATTGCACTCCCAGGCTGAGCCGGTTTATCCCCAGTTCCCGCGCCGCCTGCAGGTACGCCCGGTCCACCGTGCCGGGGTTGGCCTCCAGGGTCACCTCCACGTCCGGCTGGAGGGGGAAATGTTCTCTCAAACATTGCAGGATTCGGGCCAGGGTGTCCGGAGGGAGCAGAGAGGGCGTCCCGCCGCCCAGGTACACGGTATAGGCCGGTACGGACGGCGCGGCCCGAATTTCGGCGCAGAGCGCCTCCCCGTAGGTCGGGATGAGGGCCTCCAGTCCGGCGTAGGTGTTGAACGCGCAGTAGGCGCAGCGGCTCCGGCAGAAGGGGATGTGAACGTAGAGGGCAACCGGCCTGGTCTCCATTACGCTTCACGTTCTCCGCTGAAGCAGAACGACCGCCACCAGGACCAGCGCGGCGCCGATGACCTGCGGCCACTCCATCTGTTCCCCCCAGATGGCCCAGCCCAACCCGGCAGCGATGACCGGCTCCAGAGTGGCGACGATGCTGGCGTTGCTCGCCGGCACCCGGCGGAGCCCCAGGTTGAAGGCCAGCCCACCCCCCAGCGTGGGCACCAGTCCCAGCATCACCAGCCAGAAGAGGATAGACGGGTGGGTCAGGGCACGGGCGAGGGCCTGGGGCGATTGCAGCGGCAAGAGGAACAGGGTGCCGATCCCCAGCGCCCAGGCCAGGGTGGCCCAGGCGGTATGACGTCGCTGGGCCACTTTGCTGAAGACGGTGTATGCTCCGTAGGTCAGGCCGGCCCCCAGCCCCGCCAGGATGCCCGGTCCGTTCAGCCGCATCCCCGTCGGGTCGTAGGCCCGACCCACCAGCGCGCAGCCAACAAACGCCAGGAAAAGCGCCCCGCCCCGCCAGAGAGTCCACCGTTCGCCGAGAAAGAGCACACTGTAGAGAGAGACCCAGATAGGGGCAGTGTACATCAGTACCGCCGCGACCCCCATCCCGGCCCAGTCAATTGCGTGGATGTAGACGACGTAGAACGCCGCCACGCCGACCAGTCCAAAAGCCAGAAAGAAGAGGACGTCGCGCCGGTCCAGCCGCAGGGACGGCCGGTCTCGCCAGAGGAGGACGAGGAAAAGGGCCAGAGCCGCGATCCCCGCGCGGAAAAAGACAATGGTCAGCAGGGGGAGGCCGGAGGCGGCCAGCCCTTTGTAGAAAAGGCCCAGGGTGGCCCAGAGCGTCGCCGCCGCCAGAACCAGGCCGTAGCCGCCGATGCGCCTCACAGCGCGACCTCAACCCCCAGATTCTGCCGACGGGCCGCATCCACGATGGCCGCAGCCGCAGCGACGTCCTGTACGGCCACCCCCACCGATTTGAAGAGGGTCACCTCTTCTGGAGACATCCGCCCCGGCTTGAGGCCGGCGGCAATCTCCCCCAGTTCGGCCCAGATGTGCGCTTCGGTCATTCGGCCTTCGCGGATGGGGATGAGCAGGTCGCCCGCCTCCGCCAAACTGGCGGTGCGGTGGTCAATGACCACGCGCGCCCGCAGGACGGTCTCTGTGGGCACCTCTCGCATCTGGGGAGTGTAGGCGCCAACCGCGTTGATGTGGGTGCCGGGCCGGACGTCGGCGTCGTCAAAGACGGGGGTGGAGGAAGTGGTGGCGGTGCAGACCACATCTGCCCGGCGGACCGCCTCGGCGGGGCTGGCGGCGACGTGGACCGGTATCCCCAACTGCCCGCCCATCTCCCCGGCGTACGCCTGCGCCCGCTGCGGGTCGGTATCGTAGACCCAGGCCTCCCGGATGGGCCGCACTGCGCAGACGGCCTCCAGTTGGGTCCGCCCCTGCACTCCGGCCCCGAAGACGGCCGCGACAGCGGCATCCGGGCGGGCCAGCAGGTCGGTGGCAGCGCCGGAGGCGGCTCCCGTCCGCAATGCCGTCAGCGACGCGCCCTCTATCGCCGCCACCGGCGCTCCGGTCTGGGCATCTATGACCACCACCAGGGCGTGGATGAGGGGCAGGCCCCGGGCCGGGTTGTCGTTGAAAACGGAGACAATCTTGACCGCCATCTGGTCATCGGCCGCAAGATAGGCCGGCATGAAGAGGGTGAGGCCGTTGTGCCGGGGGACGTGGACCGGCACCCGCAGCGGCACTTCGGCCTGTCCGGTAGAGAGTTGGGCAAAGGCCCGCTTCATAGCCTCCACGGCCTCCCGCATCGGCAATGCCTGGCGGACATCATGGTGAGAGAGGATGAGGATACGCATCGTACCTCCGGAAGTGAAACGGGATCAGTCCACAAGGTAAACCGGACGGTCCAGGGCGCGGACCAGGTCGTCCGGCCGCATCTCGTCCAGCGACTGGCCCTCCGGACCGCGAAACATCACAGCGGGCAGAACGAGAGTCTCCTGCAGCGGACGCTCCCGCAGATGGGCTACCACGTCCTGGCCGGTCAGGAGGCCCGCCACGGTCACCGTCTCGCCGAAAAAGCGGTTAGGGACGGGGACGACCTGGACCTGGATGCCTGTGCGGAGAGCGAATTTCGCCGCCAGAACCTCCAGCACCGGCGCCATCAACTCCCCCGTTACCCAGGTCTGGCCTGGACCTCCTGCGGCGGATAGCGTCCGCTCCACACTCCGCCACCGGTCCAGCAGCGACCGCACCACTCCCACCCCGTTCTCCCGCAGGTCCAGGCCGTCGTAAGCCGCGCGCGGGGGGACGGTTTCCCCCAGCCGGAGAATCCACTCGTCGCTCAGATAGACGAAGCGCACGCCCAGCCGGCGCCGCAGCCGCCGCTGCCAGGCCGTCACCTGCTCCCAGACCCCGCGCATCTCCTGGAGGGTGTAGGGTCGGCACCCGCCCCGGTGATACTTGGTCAGCCCCACCGGGACCACGCTGACGGAGCGGACCGAGGGGTAGAGGTCTGCCAGGTCGCCGATGGAGCGGTCCAGATGGGGGCCGTCGTTCAGGCCCGGCACCAGGACCAGTTGGGTGTGGACCTCAATGCCCATACGGGCCAGGCGGCGCAGGTCGTCCATAATGTCGGGGACGCGGGGGTTGCCCAGCACCCGTCGCCGGAGGTCGGGGTCCGTCGCGTGGACGGAGACGTAGAGGGGGCTCAGTCGTTGTTCTCCGATGCGGGCCCAGTCCTCCTCCGTCAGATTGGTCAGGGTGATGTAACTCCCAAAGAGGAAAGAGTAGCGGTAGTCGTCGTCTTTGATGTAGAGGGACGGGCGCAACCCCCGGGGCATCTGAGTGACGAAGCAGAACTCGCAACGGTTGTTGCAGCGGCGGATGTCGGTATCAAAGACGGGATGGGTGAAATCCAGGCCCAGCGGTTCGTCGTACCGGCGGCGCGCTTGGATGGTTTGCTCTTTTCCCTCCCGACGGACACGCAGGGCCAGCCGCTCTTCGGCCCCGTAGAACTGGACGTCTATCAGGTCGCGCAGGGGATGGCCGTTGATCTCCAGCAGTTCATCGCCGGGGCGCAGGCCCAATCGTGCGGCCAGGCTGTTGGGTTGGACGGCAGAGATCATCCCAGGCATCGGGATAGCTATTCCGGTTCCGGCATCGGTGACCAGCGGTAACTCAGTTTGTAACTGCGGGCAATCATCAGCGTCTGGGTGGAGCGAACGCCAGGAATCTGGTGAATCTGATAGAGAAGGAAATTGGTCAGATGACTCAGGTCGCGACAGAAGACTTCCATCACCAGGTCAAATGCCCCCAGGGTCATAACCAGGTAACTGACCTCGGGGAGTTCGGCAATCCAGCGGGCTACCTCGTCCAACCGCCCGGGGTCAACGGTGACGCCGACGATGGCCGGGGCCTGGAAGCCCAGCGCATAGGGGTCCACAATCCCCACGGTGCGGATCACCCCCGCCTCCACCAGGGCGCGGTAGCGGAGGCGGACGGTTGTCTCGGAGACGCCTGCCTGGCGGGCAATATGGGTAAAGGGGGTCCGCCCGTCCTGCTGCAGGGTCTGCAGGATCAGACGGTCCAGGTCGTCCATTTGGGTCTGCATGAGGCCTCCTCCTTTGCGTTTATGATACCCCAACTTGTCCGGTTTGCAAGAGAGGCCCGGATGTGGGTACCATATGATTTGTCCGTGAGCGGTCACGGGCAAACGGGGTACTTTCCAGGTACAAAGGGCTGGCTGAGCCTCATAAAGTCACACCGGCCCCGCTTTCGCGGATGCCCTTCCCCTCTGCCCCTGGGAGATCAACGGGCTTTGGGGGTAATGAGGGCGTGCAAAGTTGGCGGAAAGGGGGTAAAATACGGCGAAGTCTTTAGACCAATCGGAGAGGAGATCCAGATGAGCCTGGATTATGCGACAACCGATTCCCCCTTCGGCCCACTGGTTCTGATTGCCACGCCAGCGGGCCTGTGCCGGGTGGGGCTACCTGGCGAGAGTCGGGCCTCCCTGGAGGCCTGGGCGGCCCGATGGGTGGGGCCGGAGCCGCTGGAGGAGAACCCGGCGGCCCTCTCGGAGGCCGTGTCCCAACTGCGGGAGTATTTCTCTCGCATCCGGCGGGGATTTGACCTGCCGCTGGACTTGCGGGGCACTTCTTTCCAGCGTCGGGTGTGGGAGGAACTCCTGATGGTCCCCTACGGGCAGACGGTGGCATACGGTGAACTGGCCCGACGGGTCGGTCGGCCCGGTGCCGCGCGGGCGGTGGGCCAGGCGGTGGGGGACAATCCCATCCCCATCATCGTCCCATGCCACCGGGTAGTGGGTGCCGATGGCTCCCTGGTGGGCTATGGGGGCGGACTGGAGATCAAATCGGCTCTGCTCCGGCTGGAGGGAGTGCTGTAAGGAGTCCACTACCCGGCTGGGCCGCTGGGGAGTAGTCCGACAGGGAGAATGGGAACAGCGCGGACGTTTCCTGTGGTACCGGGTGGACCTGGAGGAGTTGGGCTACCCCACCTGGATTGCGCTGGCGGCGGAGACCCGGCAGGGTGAGGTGCTAGACTTCACGGCCTGGTACCTGCTATATCTGGGGGAATAGATAGACCTCCTGGGAGGTCCGGGAATTTGCGCGGGGGATGATGCGTTTTTTACTCCCCGACGACCTGAACCGCCCCTGGCCCCAGGAGGTCCGCCAGTTTCTCCCCCAGTTCGTCACAGTAACGGGTGGAGTGGTTGGGGAATTCCAGGACAACATCGCCGTTGGCTCCGCCGACCAGTCGGAAAGCGAACTGGTCCTCACCGGGGTAGGCCGTCAGCAGTTCGTGGACGGCGGAGAGGAGGCGGAAGTCCCGCTCGTTGTCCCCACTGCGCCGGATGGTGATTTGGACCGTCCGGCCCCTGTAACGCAGGCTGTCAGCCTGCATTACAGGGCTGTCAACTGGCGCTACCTCCGGCATCACCGCTTCCGTCCAGGTGCCGGCCCGATATTCCCATTCGGGTGATTCCCTCAGCGTCGCCGTCCCGTTGGGCCGGGGGCGGGCAACCTCCTCGGGCCGCTTGACCCACTGGCAGATGAGGCTGGGCGGCTCGCGTCGGGCGTCCACTTTGCCGCAGACAACCACCAAGGCCTCTGGCTGCCACTTCTCCCGGCTCTCTGCCCAGACGCGCGGGAAGACGACCACATCGCAGGCTCCGTAGAGGTCCTCCAGGGTGACGAAGGCCATCTCCTTGCCGTCCTTCGTCGTGTGCCGCCGGACGCGCCGAACTATCCCGGCCACGGTGACAACGGACTCGTGCGGCTCCTCGTGCAACTGTCCAGCATAGGCGTTGATGACATCCGCCAGTTCGCGCGCCGCGCGGGTCAGCGGATGTTCGGAGAGGTAGGCCCCCATCAGATCCTTTTCCCACTCCAGGATTTCTCGCAGAGGCACCTCCGGAATCGGCGGCAGGCCGACGAAGAGTCCCTCGTCGTCTCCCAACTGGACGCCGGTGGTCTCACCGAAGAGGCTGAGTTGTCCCATGTCCCGCGCCAGGTGGGTCCGGGCGCTGAGGTCCATCATCCGGTCTATTGCGGCCAGCAGGCGGGCCCGGGAGCCGAATTCGTCCAGCGCTCCGGCCCGGATCAGGCTCTCCAGCGCCCGCCGGTTGACCAGCCGCAGGTCCACCCGGCGGCAGAAATCGGCCAGCGAAGAGAAGGGACGGTCGCCCCGCGCGACGAGAATGGCCCCGACGGGGCCATCGCCTACGTTCTTGACCGCGCCCAGGCCGAAGCGGATGGCCTTCCCCTCTATGGTGAAGTCCAGGTCAGAGCGGTTTACACTGGGCGGCAGGACCTCTATGCCCATCCGGCGGCACTCGTTGATCAGGATACCGACCTTCTCGGTGTTGTGCCGCTCTACCGTTAGCAGGGCGGTCATATACTCCAGCGGGTAGTGGGCCTTCAAGTATGCCGTCTGGCAGGTAACCATGGCGTAGCCAGCGGCATGCGCCTTGTTAAATCCATACCGCGCGAAGAACTCAATGTCGTCAAAAATCCCCTCGGCGACTTCGCGCGCGATGCCCCGGGCCTGGCAACCCTTCACGAACTGGACCCGGTGGGCCAGAAGGGCGTCCTTTTTCTTCTTTCCCACCGCCTTGCGGATGGTATCCGCCTCCCCGGGCTCGTACCCCGCCAGATCGGTCGCGATGCGAATAATCTGTTCCTGATAGACGATGATGCCGTAGGTCTCGTCCAGGATGGGAGCCAGGGCCGGGTGGCGGTACTCCACCTTCTCCTCACCGTGCATGCGGCGGATGTAGGTGGGTATGTACTCCATCGGGCCAGGGCGGTAGAGAGCCAGCGCCGCAACGATGTGGTCATAGCGGGTGGGGCGCATCTCTTGCAGGACCCGACGGAAGCCCGCTCCTTCCACCTGGAACACCCCCATCACGTCTCCGCTGGAAAGCAACCGATAGATGGCGGGATCATCCAGGGGGATGGAATCCAGGTCCAGCAAGACCCCGTGCCGCTGACGGATGAGGTCGCAGGCGCGGCGCATGATGGTCAGCGTGCTCAGTCCCAGGAAGTCCACCTTGAGCAGGCCAATGGCTTCCAGGTCTTCCATCGGCCATTGGGTCACAGCGCTGAGTACGGCCTCGCCCGCCGCTTCCTCTTCTAACTCTTCCCCGTTCCTCCGCTCTTCCGCCCCTCTGCTCTTCCGCTCCTCCGCTCCGCCTCCCTGCTCTTTGGTAGGTCGGTGAAGGGGGCAGTACGTCACCAGCGGAGCGTCGGCAATCACCACACCGGCGGCGTGGGTGGAGGCGTGGCGGGCCACTCCCTCCAGTTGCATCGCCGTATCCAGTAGTTGCCGGACGTAGGGGGTGGTCCGGTAGAGTTCCGCCAGTTCCGGCACCCCTTCCAGTGCCTCGGCGATGGAGGTGGGCTTACCAGGGATGGAAGGGATGAGTTTGGCGATGCGGTCCACCTCCGAGAGAGGGATGTCCATCACGCGCCCCACGTCCCGCACCGCCGCGCGGGCCCCCATAGTCCCGAAGGTGATAATCTGGGCGACGTTTTCCTGTCCGTACTTCTGAAGGGCGTACTCAATCATCTCCGCCCGGCGGTCGTCGGGGAAGTCCAGGTCAATATCGGGCATGGTGACCCGGCCCGGGTTGAGGAAGCGCTCAAAGATGAGGTGGTTGGTCAGGGGGTCCACGCGGGTGATGTCCAGGCAGTAGGCAACGATGGAGCCACCGGCGGAGCCCCGGGCGTTGTACCAGATGTCCCGTTCCCGCGCCGCCCGGCACAGGTCCCAGACGATAAGGAAGTAGGTGTCAAAGCCCATCTGGTGGATGACTCTCAGTTCGTGCTCCAGGCGCTGGCGGATTTCGGGGCTGTCGGCCTGGTCTCCGTAGCGGCGGCGGAGGCCCTCTTCGCAGAGGAGGCGCAGGTACGATTGGGGCGTGTGCCCATCGGGGACAGGGAAAACGGGCAAGTGGGGACGGCCAAATTCCAGTTCCACCTGGCACATCTCGGCGATGCGCAGTGTGTTGGTCAGTGCCTCCGGCACCTCGGCGAAAAGCGCGGCCATCTCCTCGGCAGTGCGCATGTAGTAAGTGTCCCCCTCATAACGCACCCGGCCCGGGTCTTTGAGGGACTTGCCGGTCCCGATGGCCAGCAGGGTATCGTGGACAGGGGCCTGTTCGCGGGTGAGGTAATGGACGTCGTTGGTTGCTACCAGGGGGAGGCCGAACTCCCGGGCGAATTCCAGCAGATGGCGGTTGACCCGATGGAGGTCCGGCAGGCCGTGGTCTTGCAGTTCCAGGTAGAAACGGTCGGGGAAGTGCTCGCGGTACCAGGAGACGGCAGCGCGGGCCTCTTCCAACCGTCCATCTATAATGAGGCGCGGGATTTCGGAGGAGCCGCAGCCGGAGAAGACGATGAGCCCTTCACCGTACTGCTCCAGGGTCTCTTTGTCTATGCGGGGCTTGTAGTAGTACCCCTCCAGCATAGCAATCGTCGCCAGGCGGAGGAGGTTCCCGTAGCCGGTCTGATTCTGGGCCAGCAGGAGGAGGTGATAGGGTTTGCGGTCTTCGGCGGCGTTGCGGTCGCGCAGGCGGCGCGGAGCGAGATACGCCTCCAGGCCAATGATGGGCTTGATGCCCGCTTCCTGCGCGGCCTGGTAGAACTCCACGACGCCGTAGAGGGCGCCGTGATCGGTGATGGCCAGCGCGGGCATGCCCAACTCGGCGGCCCGCGCCGTCAGTGCCTTCGGCGTGCACAGGCCATCCAGCAGAGAGTAGTGGGTATGGACGTGAAGATGGACAAATTCCGGCATGACGTTTTTCCGAGCAAGACACGAGTGGACGCGGGTGGACGCGGATGGACGCGAATTTTTATATATCTGTGTTAATCTGCGTTCATCCGTGTCCCCTTACAGCCGCGCATGTTTTTCGGCGTGGAGGCGCAGGACGCGCTCCTGCACTTCCGCCAGATAGCGGCCCTTGAGGGGGAACCAGTACAGGATGACCGCGCCAGTGATGAGCGCGGCGCCCGGTATCAATCCGATGAGCGCTTTGATCCCGAAGAGCGCGCTGGCGGGCTGGTTCAGATAAATCTGGCCACCGTACGCCTCCCGGGGGACGAAGCCCGTCACCTCCAGGATGAAGGGGATGAGGGCCAGCGCAACCGACTGAGCTGGCTTGGTCAGCAGCGCATTGACGCCGAAGAACGCGCCCTCCCGCCGGACCCCGGAGCGGAGTTCGTCCTCGTCCGCCACCTGAGCGAAGAGGACGTTCGTCAGCGTCTGCGGGCCCGAGAGCCCAAATCCCGCCACCGCCAGGCAGACGGGGATGAGCGGGTTCGGCACCACGGCGACCAGGACCAGCGCAATCCCGGCCACCAGAAGCAATAGTTGCTGCGCTCCGGCGACGCCGAACCGTCGGCGGATCAGGGAAGTCATCGGGACACCGATGAAAAGGGGAATGAAGACCGCTGCCAGAAGCAGAATCGCGTTCACCCGAAGCACATAGTCGGCCAGATAGAAGAGCATCCCCACCACCAGCGACTGCATCAGGATGGACATGAAGTTCTGGCTGACCAGAAGCAGGAAGGACTTGCTGGTAAACGTGTAGCGGATGGCTTCCTTCAGAGGCAAGGGCTGGTCCACCCGATAGAACTCCGGGCGCTCCTTCACCTTGAGGGTCGTGGCGATGATCAGCAGCGCGCTGATCACGCCGACCACCACCATAGAGACCTGGAGGGGCAGAAAGGACGGGGATGGCCCGGCCTTGGGGCGGAACATCTCCGGGATGATGAAACCCAGGAGGAAGCCCAGCAGTCCGAAGAGAGAGGCGGAAATTTGCAGATGATTCCGCTCAGCGTCCGACTCGCTGACCTCCGGCAGGAGGGCCGAATAGACCAGGCCAACGATGGTGTAGCAGGTGTCGTAGAGGAGCATGGTGACCAGCATCCACCCGAAGAGGGCCACCTGACCGGCCTGGGCGGGGGCGAGCCACACCATAATGAACGTCAGGCCCAGGAAGGGGGCGGTATAGCGCATATAAGGGATGCGTCGCCCCAAGCGGGAGCGGGTGCTATCGGTGATGTAGCCGAAGAGCGGGTCATTCAGTGCGTTCCACACCGCGTAGATGGCGGACGCAATCCCGATCCAGCGAGCCTGCAGGCCCAGGTAGTCCTGGTAGAAGATGGGGAGCAAGGCCCCGTAGGTGCCGGAGACCAGGGAGGTCCCCAGCGCGGCCAGTCCCCAGATGAATTTGTAGGTAGCGCTCAGACGGACCGGTGCGATGGTTTCGGGAGCAGCGGAAGCGTGCAAGGGTTTCCTCCTGACCAAAGAGCGGACAGGTACGGATGGTGTCACCGCAGTGGGACGGTCTGGGATGATTATAGCACTGAACGGAAAGAAGGCAATCACAGGAGGTTCCGGGTTGACTATCGTCTGAATTGTGGTATGCTCAACAAACGTGCCATATTTTGATCATCTGGCTACCTGAGAGTTTCCCTTGCGAGGGCCACTGCTTGGCCCTTAATCCTCCCCTCGCCCTTCCCCTCGTCCGCTTGCCTTTCGGCGGCGGGAGGAGGAATCGGAGGATTTTGCGGTGAGCGGCTTCGCTGCCCATCGCAAAATCCCCTTTCTATCCCTCCGCGGATAAAGAGGGTGAGAGATTCACAGATGCTTTGGCAGCATGAGGTGTTGATTTTACTTTTATACAGAAAAACACGCCCTATATGAGCGCACATCTGGAGACCCAAAAGACAAACTATGCGAATCAGAGCGGCTTGCCGCCGCACTTTCGTCACAATTTTACCGCCCTGCTGATAGACTACGTCTTTTTCGGGATAGCCTACTCGTTTCTGAACCCGAACACCGTCCTGCCGGCCTTTGCCCGTACCTTGACGGCGTCGGAGCCGCTGGTCGGAATGGTCAGCACCGTGATGGCGGCGGGATGGTTGCTGCCCCAATTCCTGGTAGCGGCAGTGATCGGGCAGAAACCCCGCAAGAAGCCGTACCTGCTGCGGGCGATTTACGTGGGTCGGCCTATTTATTTCCTGCTGGCATTGGTCATATGGGCAGGCCTGACCCGCTACTCCGATTGGATGCTGGTGGTCTTTCTGGCCGGCATAGGGTTGTTCAACATCCTGGACGGCATCGCCTCGGTGGCCTGGTTTGACCTGCTGGGGGCAACGATCCCGCCCACCCGGCGGGGACGGCTGATCGGGGCGGCACAACTTCTGGGAGGACTCTCCGGTATCGGAGTGGGCGCGCTGGTGGGAGCCATTCTCTCCAACCCGATGTTGCCCTATCCCCGAAACTACGCGGTGCTCTTTGCTCTCGGGGGACTGGCACTGATGCCCTCTACCATCGCGCTGACATTGCTTCGGGAGCCAGAAAGGGGTGCTTCTACTCCTACTGCTGCCTCGCTCAGTTTACGTAGCCAATTGCGGAAGGTCTGGGGAGGTTGGCCCGATTTCCGGCGCCTGGTCTTTGGCCGCTGGTTGATCGGACTGTTCGGGCTGGCTCTTCCGTTCTATATCCTGCATGCGACGGAAGTGGTGGGATTGCCCAAAGTAGTGGTTGGCTGGTTTGTCTCCGCACAGATGGTGGGGGGGATCGTTGCCAGCATTGGGTTGGGCTGGCTGAGCGAGCGCTGGGGCCCCCGGGCGGCCATCTGGGCCGGTGGCGCCGCCACGCTCATCAGCCCATTGCTGGCACTGCTCATCCACTTAACCGGAAGTCGCTGGCTCGCCCAGACATATCCTCTGGTCTACTTCTGCTACGGCATCACCAACAATACCTGGATGATGGGGATGTTCAACTATCTGCTGGAGATTGCGCCGGAGGACCTCCGTCCGCTCTTCGTGGGCCTCTACAATACCCTGGGCGGGGTGCTGGTGCCGGTCTCTTTTCTGGGCGGGGTACTTTTGCGGTTCACCTCTTATCCGTTACTGTTCGCGGTAACCGCGCTGGGGGTTGCTGGTGGGCTGTGGATCAGTCTACAGCTGAGGGATACCAGGAAATAGGCGACGGACCACAGACGACGGCAGATGACCGATGGAAGGGGTAGAGGACGTTCGGCTTTATTCCTCTCCGCCTGCATCTGGCCCATCCCACCGAACGGGATACCTGTGGTGGATTCTCCGGGGAGCCCCTCTGCTCCTGATTTTCGGCGCGGGGGCGATCGCCGGGCCGGCACTCCACCGCTGGCTGGCGGATCGGGACGCCGTCCAGGCCTGGGTAGCCGCTCTAGGCCCCTGGGGTCCAGCGGGGGCCATCCTATTGAACGCGGCGCAGGTGCTGCTGGCTCCTGTCCCTGGCCAGATCTTCGGCCTGATCAACGGCTACCTCTACGGCGTCTTTTGGGGCACCCTCTACAGTTGGCTGGGCGTCCAACTGGGGTCGGCATTGGCGATGGGGCTGGGCCGCTGGCTGGGCCGCCCGCTGGTCGCGCGGCTGGCGGGC
>DAOTWK010000265.1:0-3754 GCA_034435815.1 Anaerolineae bacterium
GGTATTGCCTCCTTTCGTTGGTTGGGGGGGGACAAACACAAGAATCATGTTAAAGTATACCACGCATAGGAGAAATGTCAAGAAATGATGCTTGCTGCTTGCTTTTTGCCCGGAATTTGCTATCATTTTCTGAAATGAATCTCTGGCCGGGCTGGCTTCCACCCTGGTTGCAGGATTGGGTTCGCCGGTATCTACTGCCCATTCTGCAGGTGGAGATCCGCCATCTGCTCTGGATTTTCGTCCAGGGGGTGGTGGAGACCTTTCTGCTTTTCGCCATCCCCGCCGCGGCAGTGGTCGGAAGCCAGAAAATCTGGGAGTCTCGCTACCGGCTCACTCCGGCCCAGCAGGAACAGGTCGCCCGCTGGGCTGTTGTCGCCGATACCGTTGCCCGGATGGAGGACGTCCCTCCAGCGACGCCGCTGGTCCTGTGGTACAAAGAGGGCGGGCTGCGGGCCGTCAACCCCGCCAACTGTGAGGGGATTATGGGGCTCTATTCGGCGGTCCGGTCAGGCCGTCTCCCCTGTTTTCCCCCCGGGCCGATTGACGACGCGGAGGTGGCCCGGCAACTGCGGATCGGCGCGGCGATTTTCAAGGAGCACTGTCCGGAGGTCCGCTACACCACCACCGACCCGGAGACGCTGAAGCGGTGTTATCTCTATTACAACGCGGGCCGCAACACCCGGCAGGACCCGGACCGGTCGGGCTATGTGATGAACGGGTACGACGCGGCCCATCAGAACATGCTCCATCGGACCGCTTCGGGGCAGGTGGTGCGGCTGCAAGCGCTGGGGGCCTGGCCTGTCCATCTGGCGATTCAGGCCCAAATGGCCCAACAGCCAACGCCGGTCTTTCCCTCCCCCTTCCTGCCGCTGGCCCTGACCCTGCGGGAAGTGCGGGACCGTCTCTGGGCCTGGGCAACTGCCCGGCAGATGCCGTCTTCCCTTCCTGCTTTGCCGCCGACGTGCGCTTCGCCGGCCGTGAGAGATTGCTTTGTCCTGCCCCACCAGGGGAACCTCCAACTGTATCCGATCCTGGCCGCCGGGGTGACGGTCTCCCGAGTCGGGGAGGCGACCTGCGGCCCGTTCCCCGGCGCGGCGATGGAGGTGGCCCGTCCATCCCTGTTCCCTGCGCCGATGCCCGGCCGTTTGGCCCGCTATACCGACCAGTGGGGCCATCTCATCGTCCAGATAGAGAACGATGAATGGACAATCTGGATCACTGGACTCCGCTCTATGGTGACCGGCGTCGGAGAAGTGAGCCGGGGACAGTTGCTGGGATCGGTCGGCGGGGGCCAGTTTTTCTATGTGACGGTTTATGATAAAATTAGGGGGGGATACGTGGACCCCCGCGCCTTTCTGGTGCAGTCCGTATGCCCGCCGGTAGATCCGGAATGGCAGCCCAATCTATCACCGCAGGAGGATTCTATGAACCTGGCTCCATTGCTGACGCTCCTCCCTCTCATCCTGGGCCTGGTCTGGGCCATCTGGCTGTTCTTTAAGAAGGACCTTCTGGCCAAGGGTCCGGTCCAGGTCATCACCTATTTCATCGGGGTCATTCTGGCCCTCTGGATCATCGGCTGGATCGTGGATACGCTCCTGCCGCAGTGGGTGGCGCAGCGGCTGCTGAATGCTCGTCAGTCCCAGGACATCCGGGTGATTCAGCAGGTTAGCCGGGAGATTATGAACGAGGCGGCAGGAGGCGCGCCCGCGCCTACCATCGTCGTTTACACGCCTGCACCGCCGCCCACTCCAATACCACCGGTGCCTACTCCCATCCCGCCAACACCGGTATCTCCCCAGCCCACCCCGCCCCAGGGCGCCGTTGCTCCGACGGTTCCCGTCTTCCAGGCCCAGGCCGGACCGGGTGAGCAGGTCTATGTCGTCCGCACCGGCGACACGCTGTATAGCATCGCGCGTCGCTTCGGGGTGACCGTCCAGGCCATCCAGCAGCGGAACAACCTGGCGAACCCCGACGACATCAAGGCCGGACAGCAGTTGATCATCCCATCGCCGTGAGCATTCGGGAGTCCCTGCAAGCCATTCTGGTCCGCTGGAGGCTCCGGCGAGGCGCGCGCGGGCAGGGAAAGCCGCAGGGCAGGCCTTCTGGCGCGCCGTGGAGCCCGCCATTTATGCCGCCCCCTTCTTTTGTACAACGGCTCTTCGCCCGTCTCTGCCGCATCCGCTTCCTGCGCCCCCTCCTGGAAAGCATCCTGCCGCCCATCCGCCTCCTGAAGGACGAGCGGGTGCAGGTAGAAATCCGGATGGCCCCCTATAGAGTCTGGGCGGCCCGGCGGCTGATGGTTCTGGCCCTGATTCTGCTGTTCCTGGGACTTCCCCTGGCAGTGGTGGTCTCGGCCCTGGACAGCCCCTTGCTGATCCAACTGCTCTCCTGGTTGGTGATATTTCTGGCCCTCACGCTCATTTCCTGGTCCTTCCAGAACATGGTGCTGTATGAACAGTGGCGATTTATTGTGACCGACAAGCGCATCATCATCACCGCGCCGGACCCCAATCGGGCTTGGGTGGCCGACGCCGTCTATCTTAAGGGAGGAAAGATTCAGGTAGTGGACACCGCTTGGTCTCCCCATTTTGTGTGGGGGTTCTTCCAGGCGATGACGGGTGCGCGCGATGTCATCCTGAGCCTGGCCGGTTATGAGTTCAAACCCGAGGGCGCAGAAGTTAAAGGAGGACTCCGATTCCCGGACGTCCTGCCGGAGGACATCGCCCGGTTGGAGGAGATTGTATTTGGATAACGCTGGAAGTGTAGTATACTATGTAGTATCCTTGAGAAGGAGGTTCCTGTGAAACACTTTCTCTGCCTTGCCGACATCTCTTCTCAGGAGATATGGCATCTCCTGGACCTGGCGATAGAGTTAAAAGACGAATGGCAACGGGGGGGTAACCGTCCACTGCTGAAGGGGAAGACGCTGGGGATGATCTTCCAGAAACCGTCTTTGCGGACCCGCGTCTCGTTTGATATGGCGATGCTCCACCTGGGGGGGCACGCGCTGTACCTCTCCCCCAACGAAATCCAGTTGGGTGTTCGGGAGAGCATCCCCGATGTCGCCCGGGTCCTCTCCCGCTACGTGGATGCCATTATGGCCCGCGTCTTCGCCCACTCCGACGTGGTCACCCTGGCCGAGTACTCCCGCGTCCCCGTCATCAACGGTCTCTCGGATTACAGCCATCCCTGCCAGGGGCTGGCGGATTTTCTGACCATCATTGAAAAGAAGGGCCGCGACCTGAAAGGGAGGAAACTGACCTTCGTGGGGGACGGGAACAACGTGGCGACGTCCCTCCTTTTTGGGGCAACGAAACTGGGGATGGACTTCGCCATCGCTACCCCGCCCGGCTATGAATTGCCCGTATCGGTCTGGGAACTGGGACAGAAATTCGCCGCCGAGAGCGGAAGCCGTATCCTGGCCACCCACGATCCGGTGGAGGCCGTCCGGGATGCGGATGTTATCTACACCGATGTCTGGGCCTCCATGGGGCAGGAGGCGGAGGCGGCGGAGCGCGCAAAGGTCTTCCCACCGTACCAGGTCAACGCTGCATTGGTGGCGAAGGCCAAACCCGATGTCATCGTGATGCACTGTCTGCCCGCCCATCGCGGCCAGGAAATCACCGACGACGTTGCCGACGGTCCCCACTCCGTCCTCTGGGATCAGGCGGAGAACCGGATGCATGCGCAAAAGGCGATTCTGGTGGAGTTGATCGGATGAGAGCGGGTTTTGCGGCGGCGGCCGGAGGCCGCC
>DAOTWK010000266.1:0-3657 GCA_034435815.1 Anaerolineae bacterium
GGACTGCGCGCCCCGCCGCCGGAAGCGCGCACCTGAGTAATCTCCGCAAGCCCCACCGCCTTCATCAGTTCAAAACTGTCGCGAAGGCCAAAGGCTACCCCCTCCAGCACCGCGCGGGTCATGTGCGCCTGAGTGTGACGCACAGTGAGCCCCACAAATGCCCCGCGCGCCAGTGGGTCGGGATAGGGAGTGCGCTCGCCAGTTAGATAAGGCAGATAAAACAGACCCTCGCTGCCCGGAGGGACTGCGGCAACTGGCGCCAGAAGCGTGTCAAAATCCGTGCCCGGAGCCACAGTATCCCGGTACCAGCGCAGACTCCCCCCAGCCGAGAGCATCACCCCCATCAAATGCCAACGTTCCGGTACGGCGTGGCAGAACGCGTGGAGCCGTCCCTCCGGCTCTATAAAGGGCTCCTGGGTGCTGGCAAAGACGACGCCGGAGGTCCCCAAGGTCAGAGCCACAACCCCGGGCTCCACCGCGCCGACTCCCACCGCCTGGGCCGACTGGTCTCCACCACCTGCCATGACCGGTGTGCCCACTTTCAGCCCTGTTTCTTCCGCGGCCTCCGGCGTGACCCTTCCGGTGATCTGGGGCCCCTCAAACGTCGGGGGAAGCCATTCGGGGTTAATCTCCAGGGCCTCCAGAACCTCTCTGGACCAGTCCCGCTTCTTGAGGTCAAAGAGGATTGTGCCGGCTCCGTCCGCTTTGTCTATCGCATACTCACCGGTCAGACGGTAGCGGACGTAGTCCTTGGGCAGCAAGACGTGTCGGGCCTGGGCGAAAATCTCTGGCTCGTTGTTCCGCACCCACAAGATTTTGGGGGCGGTGAAACCCGTCAGGGCATCATTGCCCGTGAGCTGGATCAACCGCTCTTTGCCCAGCCGGGCGCGAATCTCATCGCACTCCGCCGCGGTGCGCTGGTCATTCCAGAGAATCGCCGGTCGCAATACCTGACCGTTCTTGTCCAGCAACACCAGGCCGTGCATCTGCCCGGTCAGCCCGACCCCCCGGATATCAGCAGAGTTCACGCCCGATTCGGCCAGCACCCTGCGGATGCTGGCAACGGTCGCCTGCCACCACAAATGGGGATGCTGCTCCGTCCACATCGGGCGGGGCGTCTCGTAATTGTACTCGGACGAGGCGACGCTCACCACCCTGCCGTCTGAGCCAATCAACAGGGCTTTCGTCGCCGTCGTGGAAACGTCAATCCCCAGAAAGAAAGCCATGTTCGCCCCTCCTTTTCTTTTGTGACCCATTCCTGGGTCGCTTGGGGAGAATGTTTTGGGGGTGGTTTATGATTTGTAGACGCTTCCTGCGCTCGTATGAGCCTCGTTACTCTTATCCCCCTTTGGAGAGGGGGGATTGGCAGCAGCCGCAGGCCACCGTCCAATCCCCAACTTCCCCTCTCCTTCAAGGGGAAAGCGACACATTCATCGCAAAAACCCTGCCATCGCCGCGCCGCAGAAGCGGTGAAGGAGGGATGAGGCCAGGCAGTTACTTCAGAACTACCGCACGCCCAGCAGAATTTCCATAGTTAGCTGGTCCAGCCGTTCGTACGCCAGACCGCGCTGGCCCAGAGCGACCCGGTCAAATGTAGCCATCTTCAGCGCAGCGGCCTTCTCCGGAGTATACCGTCCCTTGAACGGATCGGTGGAACCGTCGTCGGCGTTAATCTCTGCCAACAGGGCCTGGATTTCCGGATCGGCGTTCCACTGCTCTCCCTTTTCCTTCAGGATAAGGTACGTCCGCATGCAGCCGCGGGCGAACTCTTTGACCCCCTCGTAGTCTTCGGTACGGTAGGCATGGGCGTCAAAGTGGCGGCTGCCCTCGTAGCCCACATCCTCCAGAAACTTGACCAGGAAGAAGGCGGATTTGATGTTGTGGGAACCGAAGCGCAGGTCCTGGTCGTAGCGACCGAAGGCCTGATCGTTCAGGTCAATGTGAAACAGTTTGCCGGCCTCCCATGCCTGGGCAACGGCGTGCAGGAAGTTCAGCCCGGCCATATGTTCGTGGGCTACCTCCGGGTTCACCCCCACCATCTCCGGGTGGTCCAGCGTCTCTATGAAAGCTAGCATATGGCCCGTGGTGGCCAGGTAGATGTCCCCGCGCGGCTCGTTGGGCTTCGCTTCCAGGGCGAATTTGAGGTCGTATCCCTGGTCAATCACATACTCGCAGAGAAAGTTCATCGCTTCGCGCATGCGCTTCAGGGCTTCCACCGGGTTCTTAGCTGCGTCGGTCTCCACTCCTTCGCGTCCGCCCCAGAAGACGTAGACCCGGGCCCCCAGTTCTACGCCCAGGTCTATTGCCCTCATCGTCTTCTGGAGAGCGTAGGCCCGTATCCGGGGGTCGTTGGAAGTGAACGCACCGTCCTTGAAGACCGGATCGCTGAAGAGATTGGTGGTCGCCATAGGCACTACCAGACCGGTATCGCTGAGGGCCTTTTTGAACTCAGCAACGATACGGTCCCGCTCAGCAGGGGTGGCGTCAATCGGGACCAGGTCGTTGTCGTGGAAGTTGACACCGTAGGCTCCGACTTCTGCCAGCAGATAGACCAGTTCCACGGGCGACAGACGGGCGCGCACCGGCTCGCCGAAAGGATCGCGCCCCACGCTCCCTACTGTCCATAGACCAAAAGTAAACTTATGCTCCGGTTTGGGTTGATAACGGTCGGTCATGGCGCCTCCTTATGCGACACAAAGGGGAATGATTTTTGTGTCAGCGACCAAGATTGCCGACACAAAAATCATCCCTCTCTTTCGCCCGAGTTGAGAGTTGGCGGGAGGCAATCGCCTCCCGCCAACCCAATCTGAGCAGATACTACTGAGGCGGCTCCCAGCCCTTGGTGGTCCACTCGTGGGGGATACCCCGGGCGTCCAGCGAGGCCTCGTAATCCTTCAGTGTCTTCGCAGTGATGACGTCCACGCCGGTGTCAATCACCCCATTCTTCACCCCCATCTCGGCGAAGGCCGCATCCTTCCCCTTCGTCGCAATGAGGTAAATGAGCTGCACCGACTTGTAGCCCATGTCGTACTCGCGCTGGGCAATCGTGGCGTCAATCACCCCCTCCTTGATGCCGTTGATGATGTCCGTCGTGGCATCAAAGCAGACCAGCTTGATCTTCCCCGCCTTCCCAGATTCCTTGATCGCCGTCGCCCACGCAGGACCGTTGTAAGCATACACCCCGAACGCCCCGGCCAGGTCCGGGTTGGCCGAGAGGACGGAGTTCGCCAACTCCAGCGCACGGGCCGCATCCTCCTTGTCGTTCACCGGCTCCAGGGCCTGAATCTTGGTGCCAGCGATAGCATCCAAGAAGCCCTGAGTCCGCTGGAGGGCGTTCAGCGCCGTGTCGGAGCCGCGGCCGATGCCCACCTTGCCGCCCTCCGGCAGCAGTTGCTTCATCACCTCACCCGCCATCTTGCCAGCGGAGTAGTTGTCCGTCCCGATGTACACCAGCGAGACGGAGTTCTCCACCGGCGGCGTATCCAGCGTGGTGACAATGATGCCCGCATCCGCCGCCTTCTTCATCACCGGCTCCAACGCCGCGGGGTCAGAGGGTGCGATGGCGATGCCGGTCACCCCCTGGGCGATGTACATCTCCATCGTCTCAATCTGCTTGGCGACGTCCTCGGTTGGGGGGACGAAGAAGATGGCTTGGTC
>DAOTWK010000267.1:0-7506 GCA_034435815.1 Anaerolineae bacterium
CATCCAGAACGGTGTTGGTGTGGTCGGTCATCCGCAAAAAGCCTCCCTAAAAGGTCTCAGGTCTCAAGTCTTAAGTCTCAAGTCGCAGGTCACAGGTCGCAGGGGCTTCATTCGCCATACTTCAATCGTTCAAACATTGAGTACGGTCATTCGCAATCGGACGAATCGGGGTAGGCGCGGCGCAGACGGGCCCGCACTGCATCCGGCCAGAGCGCCTGCAACCCATCAGGGTGCGGAGTCGCTGGGCAGGCAGTAGACGCATAGCGGGCGAATCTGCGCTTCATCGGCGGGACCCAATTCTCTCACTCTGCGCTCACCCAGCGCGCGATGATTTCTCGGAACAGCCGAAGGTCATCCAGGTTCTCCCGCAGGACGCGATACACTTTCCGGTTGTCCACTTTCCAATACAGATGCACCAGCAGATTCCGGAAGCGGGCCATAGATTGAAGCCGTTCGCTCAGGTCGGGTGGGAGAATGCCCATCTCATTCAGGACGGTGAAGCAATCGGCGTAGTCTCGGGGGGCCCGCCCGCCTCCCCGGGCGACTAGATGCTGACAGACATCCACGGCGGCCTCTGTTGCCACCACCAGCAGGTACTTGGCGCTCTCGGTGTTACGGTAGTCAGCCAGGAATTCCTCCTCCGGCAACGCGCCCAGGCGGGCGGCCTTTTCCTGGGCCTCCGCCATCTGTCCCAGAAGGTCCCGAATCCGCTCCAGATTCCACTTCATCGGATCAGTTCCTCAAAGTACCGCCGGACGAGGGGGGCAAAGTCAAAATAGACATCCCACGTCCGTTCCACAAAATCTGCATACGCCTCCTCGTCCCGTATCAGGAGGGGGCGTCCGAGAGTGACATGGTAGCGAAATCCCGGCGGTGCATCGTTGACCACCCGAACGTCCACTGGGAAGGGGGAAAGAGACGCCAGCCGCTCGGCCAGCTGATTCTCCCGATCCCAATCCTCATCGGCGATCCATACCCTCCGGTCCACGATCAGGGCGACGTCCAGGTCGCGGAACGGGAGTCCTTCGGCGGCAGAGCCGTAGAGGACGGCCGCGATTAGCCCGTCTACGGACGCCAGGGCTTCGGTAAGGCGGGCCATCAGGTCGTCCCACGTTTCCGGCGCGGCCTCATAACGGCGGAATTCCTCCATTACAGCACTCCATTACAGCACTCCGTTTCGGCCCATCTCCCGCAACCGCCGCACTATCTCCCGGACGTCCTGCTCCCGCTCCACCGGGCAGATGAGCAGCGCGTCGTCGGTATCCACAATAATCATATCCTCCAGGCCGATGGTGGCAATCAGGCGATGGCCGCCGAAGACAATCGTGTTGCGGGTCTCCAGGCCCAAATGCTGGCCGACAACAACGTTGCCATCGGCGTCGGCGGGGAGAATCTCCCGCATGCTGGACCAGTTGCCCACATCAGACCAGCCGATGTCCACCGGAATCACCACCACGTCCCGGGCGCCCTCCATCACGCCGTAGTCAATGGACTGGGGTACCAGTTCGGGCCAGAGCCGCGCCAGCGTCGGCTCGTAGGCGGGGGTGCCCAGCACGGCATCTATCTGCATCAGGACGTCATACAGGTCCGGCATCTGACGGGCGAATTCATCCATAATCCGGTCCACCCGCCAGATGAACATCCCACTGTTCCAGGTGTAGAGGCCGGATTCCACCATCTGGAACGCCGTTTCTGGGCTGGGCTTCTCGGTGAAGCGCAGCGCGCGAAAGACGGCAAACCCGTCCACCTCATAGAGTTGCTCCCCCTGCTGAATGTAGCCGAAGCCGGTGGAGGGGAAGGACGGGGTAATGCCCAGGGTGACCAGGTGGCCCTTTTCGGCGACCTGGGCAGCGGCCATCAGTGCCCGGCGAAATCCCTCCACATCCCGGATGAAGTGGTCGGCGGTGAGGACGACCATCACAGCATGGGGGTCGCGGCGGCGCAGGTGGACGGCGCCCAGACCAATCGCGGGGGCCGTTCCCTGGCCCACCGGCTCCAGCAGGAAGTTCTGCCGGGGAAGTTCCGGCGCCTGGAGGAGGAGCGTTTCCAGATGCTCCTCCCCGGTCACCACGAAAATCTCCTCGGGCTGAAAGAGCGACGCGATGCGGTCCACCGCGTGCTCAAACATCGTTCGTTCCCCCACCAGGGCGAGGGCCTGTTTGGGACGGGAGCGGCGGCTGAGCGGCCACAGCCGCGTTCCGCCGCCACCGGCCATAATCAATGCGTAGCAGGAACTCATCGGGCTCCTTTGCGTGCGAGATTCGGCGGGATGTGGACAGGCGGCGAAGCCGCCCGCCAAAATCCCTGTTATGATGCGACGTATTTCATGCTGCCCACCTGGCGCACCATTCCCTTCAGTTCCATCAGCGCCAGGGTGCTGGTAACCTGGGCCACCGGCAGGCCGACCGCACGGGTCAGGTCGTCCACGTGGACGGGCTCTGCACTCAGGTGGGCCAGGAGCAGCGCCTCCGTCTCCGTCGCGGGCAGGGCCTGGCGGGCCTCCTTCTGCTCGGCGACCATCGTCAGGTTCAGTTCCTGAAGGATGTCGGCCGCGTCCAGGACCGGTTTGGCGCCGTCCTGGATGAGGCGGTTGGTGCCCGCGCAGCCAGCGGAGAGAATGGAACCGGGGACGGCGAAGACATCCCGGCCCTGCTCGGCGGCGTAGTCGGCAGTGATGAGGGCCCCGCTATCCCGCCCCGCCTCGGTGATGAGGATGCCCAGGCTCAGCCCGCTGATGATGCGATTGCGCGGGGGAAAGTTTCCCGGCTCTGGCGGGGTGCCCGGCGGGTACTCGGTGACCAGCGCGCCCTGCGCGGCGATGCGGCCGGCCAGGTCCCGATGCTCTGGCGGATAGACCAGGTCAATCCCGCAGCCCAGGACGGCGATGGTGCGTCCACCGGCCTCCAGCGCGGTCTGATGGGCCACCGCGTCTATCCCCCGGGCCAGCCCGCTGACGATGGTCACCCCACTCTGGGCCAGCACCGTGACCAGCCGCCGGGTAACCTCTTTCCCGTACGTGCTGGCGCGACGAGTGCCCACCACCGCCACCGCCCAGGCGTCCTCCGGCTTCAGTTCTCCCCGGATGTAGAGGATGGGCGGCGGGTCGGGAATCTCCGCCAGCAATCGGGGATACGCCTCGTCCTCCCAGGTGAGGACATGAGCGCCTACGGCTGTCACCCGTCGCAGTTCCCGGTCCAGGTCCACCCGGGCGCGAGTCTCCAGCAGATTCTCCAGCGACCGGCGGTCCAGGCCGACGCGGGCCAGCATCTCGGCTGGCGCATGCCATGCCCGCTCCACGTCCCCGAAAGCGTCTATCAGCAGGCGCAGGCGGGCCGGGCCGATGCCCCGCACCAGGTTGAAGCCGACGTAGTAGCGCTCCCTTCCAGCCATATTTTCCCTCACACAAGACGCAAAGGCACGAAGATTTTTTAATTTATCTCTTTGTGCCTCTGCGTCTTTGTGTGATTTTCGTCTTCCAGCAATCCCGGCAGCAGGGCGATGACCATCCGACGGGCGGTCAGGTCCAGTTCGCGCACCACGTCCTCCACCGCCGGGATGAGCACTTCCCCGCGCTTTCCCTGGACGACGTAGACATCGTTGGCGCCCGTCTCCATGACCTCTACCACCTGGCCCAGAAGTTCTCCCTCGTCGGTGAAGACTTCCACGCCGACGACCTGGAAGTAATAGTATTCTCCCTCCTCCAGGGGGATGGCATCCTCCAGGGGAATCTGGACCAACAGGCCGCGCAGGGTCTCAGCGGCATTGCGGGTGTCGCAGCCCGCGAGTTTGATCAGCGCCGCACCCTGGTGGAGCCGGACGGACTCCACCGGATAGGGCTGCGCCTGCGGGCCCAGGTAGACGACGCGGTGGAGCGGGAGCCGCTCCGGGTAGCCGGTGAGGATTTCCATGCGCATCTCGCCCCGAACGCCATGGGGGCGGAGGATGCGGCCAACGGTCAAGAAGCGGGGCTCAGTCGGCCGAGGCGGCGGCCCTGAGCCCCGCGTGGTTTCGGGCTCTTTTCTGGGGGAATCGGGACGTCGGCGATTAGACGATTTCCAGGGTGACCCGCTTCCCCTGTTTGGCGGCGAGCACACGAACGAGGGTGCGAATCGCATTGGCGGTTCGCCCGTCCTTTCCGATAATGCGCCCCATATCCTCGGGGGCGACCCGCAGTTCCAAAACGAGCGCGGCCTCTCCCTCAATCTCGGAGACCTGTACCTGGTGCGGCTTATCGGCCAGCGCCTTGGCGATGTACTCAACCAGGTCTTTCATTGCAGACATGGTAGACCTCCATGACGGTGGTGAATGGGCGGTTTACGAAGGTGAGGTTCCAGGTGGGAACAGGTCTCTCGGCTCTTTCCCCCTTCCCCTCGGCTATCATTTGGGCGCGGGAAGCCTCCCCGCCACGGTCCGCCGGCCCTGATAGCCAGAGCGAGGCCGTGCCCTGAAGAACGATCGGTCAGGCGGCCGCCTCCGCGACCAGTGCCTCCAGGGGTTCTCCTGCCTTCAGTCGGGCGAATCGGGCCAGCGTCCCGCTTTTTTCCAGCAGGCGGGTGACCGCCTCTGTCGGCTGGGCGCCCACGCTCAGCCAGTAGAGCGCCCGCTCCTCCTGAATCTGGACTGTCTCCGGCTCTGTGCGAGGATTATAGAAGCCGATGGCCTCTATATAGGCCCCGTCCCGGGGAGCCCGGGAGTCGGTGACCACGATGCGGTAACTGGGTTGCTGCTTGGCGCCTACGCGTCGCAATCGGATTTTAACCATGCTCCTCCTGAGAGTGGATAGATTGATATTTGATGCATCGGTAGTTGGGTACTGATTGCAAACCTTGTCGCTTTCTTCAATGAGGAAGTTAAGGGATTCAGCGGCAGTCGCAGGCCGTTGCTACATCCCCGCTTCGTCAGCCAATCCTCCGGTCACTTCCAGCATACACTACCACTTTTATTTTGTCAAATCAGGTCCTTATGCAGCGCGGTTCCCCGCATTACCCCCCAAACATCCTTGCCAGGCCAGAGAGAAGGCCGCGCCCGCGAGTCATCTGCTTCAGCATTCGCTGCATCTGGCGGTACTGGCTGAGCAACGCGTTGACCTCCTGGACGGTGGTTCCGCTCCCCCGGGCAATGCGCCGCTTTCGGCTGGCGTTCAGGATCCGCGGGTTTCGTCGCTCCTCGGGAGTCATGGAGAGGATGATGGCCTCCACCCGCCGCAGTTGCCGCTCTGCCTCCTTCGGGTCCACTGCGCCGGCTACCTTCCCCATCCCCGGCATCATCTCCAGAACCTGCGTCACCGGCCCCATCTTGCGCACCTGGCGCAGTTGCTCCAGAAAGTCCTCCAGGTCAAACTCCGCTTCCTGGATTTTCTCCGCCATCCGGCGGGCCTGCTCGGCGTCAAAGGCCGCCTCCGCCCGCTCAATGAGGGTCAGCACGTCCCCCATCCCCAGGATGCGGGAGGCCAGCCGCTCCGGGTGGAAGGGCTCCAGCGCGTCGGCTTTCTCGCCCGTCCCCAGGAACTTAATGGGGACGCCGGTGACCGCCCGCATGCTGATGGCCGCTCCGCCGCGCGCGTCGCCGTCTATCTTGGTCAGAATCAGGCCGGTGAGGCCCAGCCGCTGGTGAAACCCCCCGGCGATGTTCACCGCTTCCTGCCCGGTCATCGCGTCGGCGACCAGCAGAATTTCCACCGGGCGGACCTGCCGGGCGACGGCCTCCAGTTCTCGCATCATTTCCTCGTCAATCTGGAGGCGACCGGCGGTATCCAGGATGACCACGTCGTAGCCTCGGCGGCGGGCCTCCTGCACGCCCCGGGCGCAGATAGACGGCGGGTCTGCGGACACCCCTTCGCTGTAGACTGGGAGCCCCAGTTGGCGGCCCAGCACTTCCAGTTGGGTCACCGCCGCCGGACGGTACGTGTCGGCGGCGACCATCAGCGGCAGATGTCCCCGCTCCTTGAGGTGACGGGCCAGTTTGGCGACCGTCGTCGTCTTGCCCGAACCCTGCAGGCCGACGGCCATAATCACGTAGGGCGCCGGCCCCTTCAGTTCCAGCCGCCCGGGCTCCCCCAGCGTGGCGACCAGTTCCTCATAGACGATTTTAATGACCTGTTGTGCCGGACTGAGCGCCTGGCTCACCTCCGCGCCCACTGCCCGCTCCCGTACACGGGCGATGAAGTCCCGGACCACTTTGTAGTGGACATCCGCTTCCAGCAGGGCCAGGCGGATTTCCCGCATCACCTCGTCTACATCCGCCTCGCGCAGGACGCCCCGCTTGCGCAGTCGTCCGAAGATGGCCTGGAGCCGGTCGCTCAGGTTCTCAAACATCCAGTTTGTCCTCCATTGATGGCGGCATTATAATGGAACAGCGTCTTTTCGTCAAGCGAATACATTGATTCGGGATATGTTGGGACTCCTCCTTCATCCCTCTCTCCTCTGGCCGAAGGCCAAGGGAAGAGGAGCATCAAGAGGGAGCAAAAGCAGCCCTGCGCCCACTCCGAACAAGGGCGATGCAAAACACGCACTTGTGAGGGGGTAAAGGCGAAGCCGCTGGGGCAGGGCAAGGAACCCCTACAGACGCCCCTGTCCCAACTTGTGTCCAAACCTCAGAATACAAGGAGGAAAGGCATGCTTCCAACCAAAATCGTCGTCATCGGAGCCGGCAGTGCCAGTTTCGGACTGAACACCCTGGCCGCGCTGATGGGGAGTCCGCGCCTGCGGGAGAACCACCTGGCGCTGGTAGACCGCAGCGCCGACGCGCTGGCGCTGGTAGGCCGTCTGGCCCACCGGCTCAACCGGGAGTGGGATTCCCGGATGACCGTGACCACCCACACCCACCACGCCGAGGCGCTGGAGGGAGCCAGATTCGTTATCCTTTCTATTGAGGTGACGCCGCGCGAACGGCTGTGGCGGATGGACTACGAGATCCCCCTCCGATACGGCGTCCGCCAACCCTATGCCGAGAATGGAGGGCCGGGCGGGTTTGCCCACGCAGCCCGCAACATCGTCCCGGTCATGGAGATTGTGCGGGATATGGAGCGTCTCTGCCCCGATGCCTGGCTCATCAACTACACCAATCCGATGGTCCGCATCTGCGATGCGATTGCCCGCTACAGCCGTATCAAGGTCGTCGGCCTCTGCCATCAAATCTACGTGGGCTATGCGGTAGTGGGCCTGGCCCTGGCGGCAGACCTGGGCTTCACCGTCCCCGAGGGGTTCACCGATACCCGCGCGTCCCTCTCCACCATTCCGGCGCGCGAGGTGGTCATCCGGCAGGCGGTGGAGCGGCTGGACATCCAGGCCGCTGGCCTGAACCATTTTACCTGGATGCTGAGCGTGCGAGACCGGCTCACGGGCGAAGACCTCTATCCGCTGTTTGCGGCCCGCTGGGCGCAGATGGACCCCAACTTTGAGCCGTTGACCCGTCGGATGTACGAGATTTTCGGACTGTTCCCGGTTCCCGGCGACGAGCATCTCTCCGAGTATCTGCCCTGGGTCAGCGACCCCGTTACCCGACCGT